>CAWUXP010000064.1:0-3772 GCA_963926495.1 Candidatus Ilumatobacter herschelensis | reverse complement strand
CGGTGCCGTAAATGTCCAACGCGAGTTCCATGGCGTTCTGATGCATCTCGGTCCAGAACATCTTGTTCGTCGCTCCGAGCGCAACCGTGCCCATGTCAACTATCCCGGCACCGCGGCCTTTGTTCAGCGTCGCAGTGAGGTTCCGGAGGCCGTTAAAACGCAGAATCTCGATCTTGCTGTAGTACTTCATCAGACGCTGACGGATGTGCGGATCGTTGATTGCACCGTTGGCAATGGCCTGCTCTTTGAGCATCCGGAACTCCTCGGCAAAACGCCGGAACCCAGTGGTGGCCGACTGGCCGCGTTCGAAGCCGAGTGTCGAGTTCGCGACCTTCCAGCCGTTGTTGACACCGCCAACGACGGCGTCCTTGGCACAGCGTGCGTCTGAGAAGAACACCTCACAGAACTCGGCGGTGCCGTCGGGCTGCGTGATGCCGCGAACTTCGACGCCCGGCTGGTTCATCGGGACGAGCATGTAGGAGATGCCGGCGTGCTTCTTTGCCTCGGGATCCGTACGCGTCAGGAGGAAGCAGTAGTCGGCGTGGTGCCCCTGTGTGGTCCAGACCTTCTGGCCATTAATGACCCACTCGTCACCGTCGAGCTCGGCAGTCGTCTTGATCGACGCCAAGTCGGAACCAGAGTCGGGCTCCGAAAAGCCCTGGCACCAGCGAGTCCGACCCTGCAGGATGCCCGGCAGAAATTCCTGCTTCTGTTCTTCGGTTCCCCACTGGAGCAGCGTCGGGCCAACCAGCGTGTCACCGAAGAAGTCACCACGCATCGGGGCCTTCGCGTTGGCGAACTCTTCTGACAGAGCGACCCCCTGCAACGTAGTCAGTCCCTTGCCGCCGTACTCAGCGGGCCAAGTGGCGCAGATCCAACCACCTTCGAAGAGCTTCGTGGGCCATTCGGCGTTAAACGCTTCGCGCTCGCTCGTTGCCATCTCGAAGCCTTCGTCAAACCAGCCGTCGGGGAGGTTGTCGAGAAGCCAACCCTTGATCTCGGCGCGAAATTCTTCGGCTTCGTTTGGGTACGTCAAATCCATAAATACCATTCTTGCTGTTGAACCGACGTTGCCCCGAATTTGACGCGTGTGGCACTCGTCGCATCCTCAGCCCGCAAGTGCAGAATCAGCCCCGACCCGATGCTGACTGTTCATAACTCGTTTACGAGAATCGCACACTCACGCAACATCGCCTCCCTACCTTGAGGGGAAGTCGTTCCGCCCTCAGCTCAATCAGTGCCTCAACCCCCTCGAGAAAACTGGTCCCCCACTGAGGGTGGACGGCTCGTCCGGTCAGTCCCCATGGCTGCCCGGTCCGCCAATTCGAAGTGCCCGCCTTGCGTGATGGAGGCGGGCACATTCGTTTTTCGGCTTGCCCACACCCTTGCCCACACACTCCCGACACCCTCCCCCGCACCCTCCCCCGCACCCTTCCCCGCACCCTTCCCCGCACCCTTCCCCACACGCGCTGACGACTGTTCACGGAGCCGAAACAGAGCCGCGACACACGTGACATCGACGGTCCGTAGCTTTCGCCTCGTAATCCGGATGGCAACGGCGCCACTGGATTTTCCAAGCAAACTTTTCCCTATCCCCGATCCTTTTTGGAGGACCCCGTGCACAATCGTGCGCTTCGAATCATCTCTGGCCTTGGCGGCGTTGTCGCCCTTGTGGCCCTCATGCCCGGAATCACAATCGCTCAGGAAGCGTCAGAGGTTCAAGCGGTCCTCGACAACATTTGGGTCTTCATCGCTGGTTGTTTGGTCTTCTTCATGCAGGCGGGTTTCGCACTCGTTGAAGCAGGCCTGACACGTGCGAAGAACGTGGTGAACATCTTTGCCAAGAACATGGCCGACGCGATCATCGGCATCCTTGCCTTCTTCGCATCCGGCTATGCCCTCGCCTTCAGCGGCGGTAACGACCTCTTCGGTACCGATGGCGGGTGGTTCTTCATGAACGACCTCGACATCAACGCTCTCGGCGGAAGTGGGATCATCAACCTGTCGCACGGAACGTTCTTCTTCTTCCAGGCAGTGTTCGCCGCAACAGCCGTCACGATCTGCTCGGGCGCTATGGCCGAGCGCACGAAGTTCTCGTCATACCTCATCTTCGGCGTGTTCATGTGCGGCATCATCTACCCGGTGGTCGTACACATGACCTGGGGCGGCGGCTTCATTGCTGGCCTCTCGATCGGTGACGCTGTGTACTCCGACTTCGCTGGCTCCGGCGTCGTGCACATGACGGGTGGCATCGCCGCACTTGTCGGCGCCAAGCTTGTCGGTGCTCGCAAGGGCAAGTACGCCGAAGACGGCACGGCGCGAGCGATCCCTGGCCACAACATCCCGTTCGCGATCCTCGGTGTGTTCATCCTTTGGCTCGGCTGGTTCGGCTTCAACCCCGGCTCAGAGCTCGCTGCTGACAATCTGGTCACGGGCATTGCGCTCAACACGATCCTCGCTGCTGCTGCCGGTGGCTGCGCCACTGCAGCGTTCGTCTGGATCAAGACGGGCAAGCCTGACATCGCATTCATTGGCAACGGCGTGCTCGCCGGCCTGGTCGCCATCACCGGCCCGTGTGGCACCGCCACACCGGTCATGTCGGTGGTCATTGGCGCCATCGGTGGCATCATCGTGGTCCTCGCTGTCCAGTTCTTCGACAAGATCAAGATCGACGACCCGGTTGGCGCCATCAGCGTCCACGGTGTGGTCGGCATGTGGGGCGTACTGTCGATCGGCATCTTCGCCCGCTACGACGATGCATTCCTCGGACGTGAAGATGCTGGCCTGCTCTACGGTGGCGGTTTCGAGCAGCTCGCCGTGCAGGCCCTCATGGTGATCATCATCATCGCTTGGGTCGGCATTGCCAGCCTCATCGTCTTCTCCGCATTGAAGGCCACCATTGGCCTCCGGGTGAGCGAAGAAGAAGAGGTCGGAGGCCTCGACGTTCCCGAGCACGGCATGGCCGGCTACAACAACGACCCGTCCTACGCCTGAACCTGACTGAAAGAAAAGAGACAACAACATGAAACTCGTTACTGCAGTCATCAAGCCGTTCAAGCTCGATGACGTGAAAGACGCATTAAAGGAAGCCGGCTCGTCCGGCATCACCGTGAGCGAAGTTCGCGGCTTCGGCCGCCAGGGCGGCCACACGGAGACCTACCGAGGTGCTGAGTACAAGATTGACTTCGTTCCCAAGGTCCAGGTGCAAATCGTGGTCGACGACGCCGCTGTCGACGGCGTAGTCGAGGCGCTCACCAAGGCTGCTGCCACCGGCAAGATCGGTGACGGCAAAATCTGGGTGACCGACGTGGATCGAATCGTCCGCATCCGAACGGGAGAGGAAGGTGTCGACGCCGTGTAGTTCCGGCCTCGCTATCAGGTACCAGCCCGGCGAATCGCAATGTCGCGATTTGCTCGGACGATCCCCGTGTCGCATCTTGTCCTCGAGATGTCGGCATGGGGATCGTTTCGTTTTCCAAGGATGGTGCATCCCGGGCTGCGGTCCGATCCGCTCCCAAGCACGCTGCCGGTGCGTGTTCCGCGTGTCTGTGTTTCCGGATTGTGAACATTACGTTTCCGCACTTTCACACTCGACAGGTACTGCCTACGGTCCGCGCCCATGCTCCTCGCCTTGGACTCCGGAAATACCGCATGGGTGCTGATCTCTGCAGCCCTCGTGCTTTTCATGACGCCCGGGTTGGCGTTCTTCTACGGCGGCATGGTCCGTTCGAAGAACGTGCTCGGCATGTTGATGCAGAACATGTTCGCCATT
>CAWUXP010000063.1:0-4747 GCA_963926495.1 Candidatus Ilumatobacter herschelensis | reverse complement strand
CAACATTCAGCTCCAGCGGTCGCGGAGCACGAGCTCGTCCATTGCCACGCGCTGACGCTTGAGCGGGCTGTCGGGGTGATTTTCGACCGGATAGCCGAGCGTGATTGCCATCGGGAACGACCAGTCGTCAGGGAGGCCGACGGCGGCCCGTGCGATCTCTTGGTGTTGGAACGTAACGGGGCAAGTGCCGATGCCTTCGGCGTGCGCGGCGAGCATCATGTTCTGACCCTGACGGCCGACGTCGAACATGCGCAATTCGGTCGTCGGCGAGGCGAAGCCGATGATCGCCGCAGACGAACCGATCCACGACACGAAGTCACCGGCTGCGACGAGGGCATCCTGCACAACTTGATCGGTGATGAGGATGAGCCGGTTCGCTTCGATGTTCTTCGCGCTGCCGGCCATTCGGCCAGCCTGAAGAATACGTTGCATCACGTCGTCAGCAATCGGCTGATCGGTGTACATCCGGAGATCGCGTTTGCTGATGATGTTCTCGTATGGCGTCATTCGCTCAGTGTCGCAGCACCGGACCAGGCTGCGTGTTCTATCTCAGCGCTGTATTCGGTGCTTGGTAGTTTGCTCACATGATCATCAGCTGCGGCGAAGCCCTCGTCGACATCATCGACGGCACCCCTCTGCCCGGCGGCGGCCCAATGAACGCCGCTATTGCATGTGCACGGCTGGGCGTTCCCGCAGCGTTCGCTGGCGCACTTTCAACTGACGAATACGGCGAGATGTTGTATGCCCACATCGACGTCAATGGCGTTGCGCTCGATCTCATTCAGCGCACTTCTGCACCAACGGCGCGCGCTGTCGTCGAGCATGTTCCCGAGCTGCGCTTCACTTTCGAAGGCGACGACACCGCCGACATGCAACTCAGCGAACTCGACGTCGCCGCGGTCGGGCCGGGTCCGCATATCCTGCACGGTGGCACACTCGGCATGTTCCGCGGGAAAACCGCCGAGACCCTCGCAACGCTCGCCGAGCAGCACGACGGTGTCGTGTCCCTCGACCCGAACATCCGGCCACAGATCCTCGACAATGACCCAGCGTTGCGAGCCGAGTGGGCCGGTTTCCACGATCGCTGGTTGTCGAACACCGACATCTATAAGGGCTCCGACGAAGACCTCGCCTGGATCTTCCCCGACCTTGACCCTGCCGAGTGGGTCGAGACGCTGCTCGCGGCCGGAGTGAGCGCAGTGATCGTCACTCGAGGCGCCGACGGCCTCTCCGTTTTCACCGCCGATGGTGAAGTGCAAGCCACATCTCGACGACTCGATGTTGTTGACACGGTTGGTGCAGGTGACACGATTTGCGGCGTGGTGCTCGCCTCGCTGTGGGAATCAGGGATTACCTCGAAGGCGGCATTCCGCGCAATGACCGCAGCCGACTGGACCGAGATTGCCGAGCACGCCGTCGAGGCCGCAGCGCTCACGTGCAGTCGCGCCGGCGCCGACGTCCCGTACCGCCACGAACTCACCTGGTAGCTGTCGCGCTCACGACCTGAACCCAAGCAGACCAAAGTGTGACAAGTCAGTCTGCGTTCACGGTGTCGATCAGGTCCATGAGCTGGCCGAGGTTGGCGACTTGTTCGTCGAGGGTGTTACCCATTGCGCCCACTCGTAGGACATCGACACCGGCGTTGCTGTACTCGTGGAGCCGCCGCAGGATCTCGTCGGGTGGCCCGATGAGGTTCTGGCCGAGGCCGATCTCGATCGGGACGCGGGCTGCTGCAGCCTCGCGGTCGCCAGCCAACCACAGCTCTTGTACCGCGTCGACGTCGTCGCCGTAGCCCTGCTTCCCGAACGCGTTGTTGTAGAAGTTCGCGTCCTTCGAACCCATGGCGCCGAAGGTAAAGGCGAAGCCCGCAGCATGGCGACGGCCAGCTGCTTTGACCTCGGCGTCTGAGTCACCGGTGAATTCGCAGCCGACACTGACGTTGATCTCGATATCAGCGAGGGTCCGCCCTACAGCGTTCGCGCCCGCCGTGATCTCGTCGAGGAACACGTTGCCCGTCGGACAGAAGAACGAGTTGCCGATCCAGCCGTCGGCGAGCTCGCCAGTCAGTCGCAAGTTGGCGGGGCCAAGCGATGCGATATGAATCGGCACCGAGGCGGGCGGCGCCGCAGACCGCAGCGCCCGACCCTCACCCCCGCGCAGTGGTAGCTGAAAGATGTCACCGTCGTAGCTGACCTTCTCACCGGCCATCGCGGCACGCACGATGTCGATGGTCTCGCGCGTTCGCTGTATCGGCTTGGCAAACGGCACGCCGTGCCAGCCCTCAACGACCTGTGGCCCACTCGTGCCGATGCCCAAGACGAAGCGACCAGCGGGGTGCGCATCGTTCGCCGACAGCGCCTGCAGGGAGAGTGCCGACATCGCGAGCATCGCGGGTGTCCGCGAGCCAAGTTGCACGATGCCGGTGCACAGTCGAATGTGTTCGGTGCGCATGGCGAGCGCACCGAGCGGGGTCAGTGCGTCGTACCCCCAGAATTCGGGGACCCAGACCGAATCGACGCCGAGCCGATCGGCTTCGACCACGTAGTCGATCGCGGCCGGGCTCGTCGGCACCGCACTGATCCCGAGCCGCAGCGTCATAAGTCGACCGCCTCGGCGAGCTTCTTGATCCCGACGACCACCTTGCGCATGTTGGCGTGCAGGCCCTCGATGCGCCGGTAGATGATCCGGTGCTCTTTGTCGGGCATCGACTCGATTGCCATGGTCAAGCCTGACGGTCCGGGCCCCAGCGCGGCCGCGTAACGCAGCCGCGCACCGGACCCGTTCGGCTCGATCTCGAAACGCCATCGGGCGCCCGGGCTCTCGATCGACGAGGTGCGCCATCCGAATGCGACGTCAGGCTCGTACGTGTCGATGAACGACGGCACCTTGAATTCACCGAGCGCCGGGTTCTCGTTGGTACCGACGAACGACGAACCAACGACTGGTTGACCATCGACGAGTGTGTCCTCGATCCACTCGGCACCTTGGAACTCGTTACTGAATCGCGATGACAGGTTGATGTCGATGAGGAACGGCCAGATCGCCGAGGCAGGCGCGTTGATGTCGATTTCGGCGACGGTGCCGGGGCCATCGGCGAGGCGAACCGGATTACTCGGACCGGATTCGAAGGTCCGTGCCCAGCCGTCGAAGAAGGTGACGGTCCGCGCCGGGGGCCGAGGCGCTGGCGAGAAGTTGGTGCCCTTTGTCCAGGCCACGGGAAACATCGCGATCTCGGTCATGTTCTCCGGGATGTCGAGGAGTTCCTTGACTTTGTCCTGGTCGGCGAGTGCTGCGGTGACCCAGGCGGTGCCGAGGCCGCGGGCCCGCAAGGCAACGCAGAAGCTCCATCCGGATTGGATGACCGAATCGAACAGACCGGGGCGACCGCTGCCGTCGTGGCGTCCGATGATGGTCGGAATCACGATGGCAGGCACGTCGGCCAGATTTTCAGCGAGGTACTTCGCCGAGGCCATGTTCTTCTCCTGTGGGTGACCGGTGCCTTCGAGGCGGTCGGCGGCGCCGGCCATCCACTGCCCTGCGCCTGCCATGTAGAGGTCGGCCAGCGCCTGCTTCAATCGCGGTTCACGGATCACCAACCAGCGTCGGCTCGACAGGTTTCCACCGGTCGGGGCCTGTTCGGCCACGTCGATGCAGTCGAGAATGATCTGGTCGTCGACGCTTCGTTCGAGGTCGAGCCGCCGACGGACAGCCCTGGTCGTGGTGAGGGCGTGATCAACAGCTCCGACATCGATGTGCATCCCACAGGTTTACTTTTCTTGGGGGTCAGACAGCAACCGAACGTCACGCGGAAGCACTCCGGCACACGGGCAAACAACTCGTCAGCTGACAGTGAGCATGCGACCGGCGATCTCTTTGAGGAGCTTCGCTCCGACCATGGCGGTCATATCGACAAGGTCGCGTGACGGATTTAGTTCGACGATGTCGGCGCCGACAATCGGGCCAGGCAACGCATCGATCACGTCAAGCAGTTCGCGCACGGTCATCCCGCCGGGTTCGTGGTGCGACACCCCTGGTGCAACGGCCGGGTCGAGGCCGTCGAGATCGACCGTCAGGTAGATCGGCCCGTCGAGTGTCGACGCATCGAACTGGTCGAGCTGACGGGCACCAATCATCTGCACACCGAAGCGATCGGCCTGCTCGTACGAGTGGGTCGTGGCCGTCCGAATGCCGAGCTGCACGAGCCGCTGCATACAGCCGTCCTCCAGGGCCCGGGCGAAAGGCGACGCGTGGCTCAGCGGGTTGCCCTCGAAGTCGTCGTACATGTCCGGGTGGGCATCGATGTGCACGACCGTGAGCTGCGGGTGGTGCTTGGCGACGCCACGCAAGATCGGATACGTCACTGCATGATCGCCACCGAGTGAGATCACCCGATTCCCTGCGGCGATCTGCGCGTCGATCGCGTCGGTAATGACATCGGCATCGGCCCAGTTCGCATCGAGGTCACCGATTGCGTTCTGCAGTTCAAGGTCGCCGAGGTCGGTGAGTTCGGCGACGACGCTCTGGCCGTGTTCGGTCGCGTCGTTGCCCGAACCCGAGTGCAGCGCGGCGCGAATCGCGGCTGGTCCGGCCGCACACCCGGAGAGGTGTGACGAGTTGGCATCCCAGGGAATTCCGAGCACGACGAGCGACATGAGTCCCAAACTACGACGCAACCCACCCGCAACCCGCCCTCCAGCCTGCGTGGACGGCGCCTTGTACTGTCGGGAGTGATGAGAGTCGCATCTGC
>CAWUXP010000062.1:0-6471 GCA_963926495.1 Candidatus Ilumatobacter herschelensis | reverse complement strand
TAAAGCCGACAGCGTCAGCGCCCATCGCTACCGACAGCAGTGCGTCGTCTTCGTTGGTAATACCGCAGATCTTCACGAACATGAGAACTCGAACGGTACTTGCACCAGCACCCGTGCGTGGGTATCTGTTTCGTGGCAGTCACAATTGATGACCTGCCTGGAGTAAGTCGAACTCTCTGCATCGCTCCAGAAAGATGAGTACGAGGAACGGCTGGCTGCTGGCCAGCGGCGCTCCGCTGCCACTTTCTCTGACGGTTCCGGAGCAAGGTCTCGCGCCGTGGTGGCATGTGCGTGTTCGAGCACGCCGACCACGCCGCCGCCCCGTGGCATCTGGTCGCAGGTAACCAAAAGAAGTGGGCCCGTATCGCAATGCTGGAAACAACAATCAAGCGCATCGAGCACCGCCGCGAGCTCTGGAACTCCCAGTAACCCTGTCGACACCGTTTACCGAAGGACGCTGGTGAGGAGCAGGCTGGTCTCGCTATTGACGACGCCTTCAACCGATCGAATCTGAACGAGGACGCGGTCAAAGCTCGCCAGGGAGTTGGTGCGGATCTCAGCCACAAGGTCCCAGCCGCCGTTCGTCGTATGGAGTGTCTGCAACTCAGGGATGCCGCGTAACCGCTTGATGACGTCTTCGGTCGTGCGCCCTTCGACTTCGATGAGCGACACGGCCCGAACAGACTGCGGGTCATGGTCTTCACGGATCCGCACGGTGAAGCCAAGCACCGTGCCCGACTCCTGCAGCCGATCGAGCCGGCTGTTGATCGTTGCCCGGGTGACACCGAGCCGGCGAGCAAGCGTCGTTACCGGCTCTCGCCCATCGGCACGCAGCGCCGAAATCAACTGTTGATCGAGTTCGTCGAGCTCCTGCATGTACACAATGCTAGATCAATAGGCACATATTGAGCAGCACGGTAGCCAGATTGCCACACTTCCACCATTGCTGCTACACATTGCACAGTCGTACTGTGGACTTATGACCGACACTGCTGTTCGATTCGTTGACGTAAAGAACATCACGCGCTGGGCCGCACAGCAAGGCGTCGAGAACATCGTGCTCGGCATGATCGACTACATCGAGGCCGACTTCCGGCGCTGGCCCGTCTTCGACAAGTGCGCTCGTATCGGCAGCCACTCCGATGTTGGCGTGATCGAATTGATGCCGACGAGCGACGGCCAGGAATACGGCTTCAAGTACGTCAACGGCCACCCGTCAAACCCCGCCAGCGGTCATCAGACCGTCACGGCGTTTGGCGTACTCGCTGATGTCGCCACCGGCTACCCGACCTTCTGGGCAGAGATGACTGTGCTCACCGCACTGCGTACCGCTGCCACCTCCGCCATGGTCGCAAAACGCCTCGCACGGCCCGACAGCGCGACGCTCGCCCTGATCGGCAACGGCACCCAGTCTGAATTCCAGGCGCTCGCGATGCGTGCAGCGCTCGGCATCAACTCCCTGCGGATCTGGGATACCGACCCCGCAGCGATGAAGAAGTTCGTCGACAACACCGAGCCGCTCGGTTTCGACGTGTACGTCGCAACGAGCGCCCACGACGCAGTGCGCGGTGCCGACATCGTCACCACGTGCACGGCCGACAAGGCCAGCGCCACCATCCTCACGGCCGACATGATTGAGCCGGGAATGCACATCAACGCCATTGGCGGCGACTGCCCAGGCAAGACCGAACTCGATGCTGAGATCCTCACGATGGGCGACGTCTTCGTCGAGTTCCCCGAGCAGACATGGATCGAAGGCGAGATCCAGCAGATGCCCGCCGACTTCCCGATCACTGAACTGTGGAAGGTCTTCATCGACGAAGCTGCTGGCCGCACCTCCCCAGACCAAGTCACCATTTTCGACTCCGTCGGCTTCGCCATCGAAGACTTCGCCGCGCTGCGCTACCTCCGCGACGCTGTCGACGGCACCGACTTCTACGCACTCGTGGATCTCATCGCCAATCCTTCCGACCCGAAGAACCTCTTCGGCCTCGTCGCTGACGCCCGGGTCCCCGCGCTGTCTGGCGGTGCGTGATGATCCAGGCGCCGAGCGCCGTGGTGATGGTCCGCCCCCATCACTTCGCCCCTAACCCCGACACTGCTGCCGATAACTCGTTCCAAGCACTCGACGATCGACGATCAGGCCTCGAGATCGCTGCGGACGCAGAGCGCGAAGTCACCACTGCGGCCGAAACGCTCCGGGCCGTCGGCGTCGACGTGTACCTCTTCGACGACGACGAGACCACGCGGCCAGACAGTGTCTTCCCGAACAACTGGTTCTCGACGCACTCGGGTGGCCACGTCGCCATGTACCCCATGTATTCACCGAGCCGCCGGACCGAGCGTCGTGTCGACATCATCGACGCGCTGAAAGAAAAGTTCCGCGTCCAAGACGTCATCGACTACTCCGGGCTTGAACACGACAACGTGTTCCTCGAAGGCACCGGCGCCATGGTCCTCGACCACGTCACTCGGGTGGCCTATGCAGCCCGATCAAACCGTGCGAACCCGATCGCATTGGAGCGATTCTGCACCAACTTCGGCTATGAACCAATGGCCTTCGACGCCACGAACGAAGCAGGCGTGCCGGTGTATCACACCAACGTGATGATGACGATCGCCACCGATTTTGTCATGGTCGGCCTCGACATGATCGCCGACGCCCAACGTCGGCGTGAAGTGATTGAGCGGCTCACCTCGCCGGGTCGAGCAGTCGTCGGCCTCAGCTATGAGCAGATCGACAACTTCGCCGGCAACGCAATCGAACTCCGCGGTCGAAATGGCCGAGTGCTGGCACTCTCCCAGCGGGCTTACGACAGCCTGCGCGACGAACAGCGCTACGTGATCAGCCGGAGTTGCACGTTACTCCCCCTCGACGTGCCCACCATCGAACTCGCCGGCGGCAGCGTGCGCTGCATGATCGCTGGCATTCACCTCGACCGACGCCCAGTCGCAGCACCACTCCAAATATCGGCCTGACCAGACGACCTGGTGCCAGGCACCACGTCGTCTGCCAAGCGCAACGTTGCATCTGTTGCGCGAGACTCCTGCCATGAAGAACTTTCGTGGCACTACCGTGGCGATCACCGGAGCCGGCTCAGGCATCGGGCGAGCCCTGGCCACCGACCTTGCGCAGCGCGGCGCAAGCCTGGCGCTCAGCGACGTCGACGATGCCGGCCTCGCGGAGACCGTTGGCCTCTGCGAAGGCCGTACGGTCAAGGTCACGTCGCAGCATCTCGACGTTGCCGACCGCGATGCGATGTTTGCATGGGCTGACGATGTTGCCGACCAGCACGACGGCGTCAACATGATCGTGAACAATGCCGGCGTCACCCTCGGCGCCACCTTCGAAGGCTCATCGATCGACGACTTCGAGTGGTTGATGAACATCAACTTCTGGGGCGTCGTTCACGGCACCCAGGCGTTCCTGCCACATCTCCGCGCCGCTGGCTCGGCGGGTCCAGAACACGGCCACGTGGTCAACATCTCCAGCGTGTTTGGGCTGGTGTCGATTCCGGGCCAGTCCGCGTACAACGCCGCGAAATTCGCTGTTCGCGGCTTCACCGACGCGCTCCGCATCGAGCTGGAAATCGAGCGTGCCCCGGTGTCCACGACCACCATCCACCCGGGCGGCATCAAGACCAACATCGCCCGCAACGCACGACTCACTGACAGCATCCACGACGTCGGTGCCGAGGCGAGCGACTTCACCACAGAGTTCGACAAGCTGGCCAGAACCACTCCGGAGAAGGCCGCCCGCCAGATCCTCAAGGCCGTCGAACGCAACCGTCGCCGAGCATTGATTGGCCCTGACGCCGTTCTCTTCGACATAGCGTCCCGCCTGCCCGCCGGGTTGTATCAGCGTGCGCTGGTCGCCAGCGGCCGGCGCCAACTGAAGTAGCCACCTTCACTGCTCGCAACCAACCCGGTCGCGAACATCGGTATCGGTGCCACAACAGCCACCTTCGCCTACGTCCTCGTCACCCCTTACAAGGTTTTCGGGTAGTAGCTGCCAACTGCTCGCGACGACACTTCTGAACGGAAGTCGGAGTCGAATGGCCACGCGTCTTCTTCGCCCTTGACCGGGCCCTGCACGAAGCGGCCAAAGTCGCCGCCGACGCGTTCTTGGCCGAATAGTGACCAAGCCTGGCGCTTGTAGGTCCAGTTATCGGGTTGCAGGCGATGGCATGCGTTGAAGTGCTCAATCGCGGCAGCGCGATCGCCCACTTGCCAGAGATGATTGGCCAGTTCGAAGTGAGCGGCTCCCTTGGACATAGCGGCACTGCGCGGTTCCGACCGGGCAACCACTTCGTCAGGCGACATCGCGAATTCGCTCGCATCACCCTTGGCGACCCAGTCGCGGATTGCATCCGGGTAGGACATGCGGTCCTGGCCTGAACCGAGTACCGCCCACATCCCCGGGCCGTCTTCTGGTTCGTCAGGTGCGCCGTGCGCGCGACCAAGGTCAGGCATGCCGTCGCGCATCTCCTTCGGAAACTCTTGTCGGCCCCCGGGCCAGCCCGGCTCGGGCGGACGGACGATCATTCCTGCCTCATCAATCCATACGACGTTGGGGATATTGACAACGCCAAAAAGCGCGTCCATCTGGTGCGTCGGGTCGAGCAGGGACGGGTGTTCCGGTGACGCTGCCTCGATGTATCGACGCGAGGCCTCGGGGCCGCTCAGTTCGAGTGAGACCGTGACGATCTCAAGGCCGTCGTCGTGGAGTTCATTGCGGAGTGTCTGCCAACCTGGCAGATCAAATGAGCAACCTCAATATGGCGCCCAGGAAACGATCACGACCTTCTGGCCGAGCAGCGACGACAGCCTGAACTCATTGCCATCGAGATCGCTCAGCACCAATTCAGGGGCCTGCGCGGTAGCCAGCGCTCGGTCGCCAATCGATTCGGGGCCGATTGCGGTCAGGCCGCTGGCCTCGTCGGTCACGATGGCCATGCCGAGCCGCTTAGCAGTCGCGGTGAGATCAAAGCCGGATTCGGCAGACGCCAACGGCACACACACCTCGGCCTTACATGCGCCCTGGGGTTTGATGTCCCACCCGGTGCCGTTGAGAAAGTCAGCAGCGGTGATGTCGAGCGTCCGTGTCAGCATGCAACGACCGTAGTTGCCAATGGGTTTGATCGAAGCGCCGATTGGGTAAGTAATCGTTATGACTGAAGTGATCGAAACGAACTACACGCCAGCTTCCAACTTGCCCGGTACGGGACCTGATGGTGATGCTGATGGCGTAGCACGGCAGATCATCATCGAGAAGCACGTTCACACACAAGTGCGGGAACCGAAGAGCAGCGTCCCGGCATTTCTCGCTGGTTTCCTGACCGCAGGTCTCCTTGCAGCAATCGGTGCAATCGCATTTCTCGCTGTCTCCGACGCAGACGACGACGGGAACCTGAATTTCGATATCCCGGCAGTCGACCTGCAAATCGACGAGTGAGCGACGCCGTCGTCGACGGCCGGTATCGCTTGGGTATCAGCCGATCAATTCGGTGATGGCCTGCTGGGGGTCTGCGCTCGTCACGAGCATTTCGCCGACCAGCACTGCGTCGTAGCCAGCGGCTTCGAGCATTCGAGCGTCGTCGCCGCCACGCACGCCTGACTCGGCAACCTTGATCGCATGATCGGGAATTACGCCACCCATTCGGATAGCCCGTTGGTGATCGACCTCGAACGTGACGAGGTCGCGCTGGTTGACCCCGACGAGGGTCGCCTCGGCTTGGAGGGCGTGCTCAAGTTCAGCTTCGTCGTGAATCTCGACCAACACGTCGAGCCCGATCTGGGTGGCGAGCGCGTGGAACCCGGCGAGTTCGGCCAAGTCGAGCGCAGCAGCGATCAACAGCACGCAGTCAGCGCCCATCAAGCGGGCGTCGAGCACATCACGTTCGCTGACCGTGAAGTCTTTGCGAATCACCGGCAACGCACAGGCGTTACGAGCAGCTTGCAGGTCCGTAACCGAACCACCGAAGCTCTCGGCGTCGGTGAGCACCGAGAGACATGACGCTCCCCCAGCCTCGTAGAACTTCGCCCAGTCGGCCGGGTCAAGACCGATGTTCAGATCGCCTTTCGACGGCGAGCGACGCTTGATCTCCGCGATGACACCGAGTTGGGTGGTTGCGGCAAGCGCAGAGCGGAACCCGCGCACCGCTGGCATGGCTGTTGCTTCGTCGATGAGTCGATCGATCGGGCGCGTGTCAGCAGCGGCCATCTCGCGATGGCGATTGAGGATCTTGTCGAGGTAGGTCGCGGCCATGTTGAGCGAGTTGCGCCTAGAAGCCGAGCTTCTCGCCGACCGTTGCCAGCAGCTGGTCGATCGGAACGCGAACCTGTTCCATCGTGTCGCGATCGCGAACGGTGACAGCGTTGTCGTCGAGTGAGTCGAAGTCGACAGTGACCGCCAACGGCGTACCGATTTCGTCTTGACGGCGGTACCGCTTGCCGATGTTTTGGGTCTCG
>CAWUXP010000061.1:0-18112 GCA_963926495.1 Candidatus Ilumatobacter herschelensis | reverse complement strand
CCACACGTCGTTGCCAATCTCGATCCGCAGGTGACCGACGATGCCACTGCCCTTGCCGATCAGGCATCGGTCGCCGATACTGACGACCGGGTCGGTGATCATTTCCTGGCCGGGAACCATGCCGGCCGAGAGAGTGATTTGGGGCCCAATCATTGTGCCCTCGCCAATGTGGATGTACCGCTCGTTGAAGAGCGTGTTTGGCGGGAAACAGATCACACTGTTCTTTCCGAACTTGCCGAACCGTTTGCCCCGGCCGGTGTCCGGGCCGATCGCACCCAGCTCGGTCGCGAGTTCCCAGCCGCGATGCACGGCTTCGCTCGATGCACGCTTGACGCTCGTCAGCAGTCGCTGCCGCAAGGTGTCGGGTACTGGGTCTCGTTCGAGCACGGGAGTCGACGCTATCGGCCTAGCTCGATCAGCTGATCAGTCACCCTTCGGCCTTTGGCCATAGTCCTGCCAAGGTCCGTCGCGATCGGCGATCACCGACTTGAAACCGCGTTCGGCAATGTCTTCGGTCCACCGGTACGCCTCTTCGGTGTGGCGCGTGACGCCATCGAAGAACGTGCCGAGCATCTGGGAAGTACGCAGGCCCATATTCTCGAATGCCTGGTTGATGAGCAGCTTGTTGAGTGCGAGCTGGTTGGCGGGGATGGTCGCGAACCGACGCGCTTCTGCTTCGACCTCGGCTGCAATCTCGTCAGCAGGCAGCACGTGGCTGACGAGACCAATGCGGTGGGCCGTCGCGGCGTCGATGGCCCGGCCAGTCAACAGGAACTGCTTGGCGTGTTCGAGCCCCAGTCGATGGACCCACATCATGGTGGTCGGCGTGCCATAGATGCGGCTTGGTGCGTATCCGATGTGCGCGTCCTCAGCCATGTAGAGCAGGTCGGCGCAAAGCACCAGATCGGTTGCTCCGCCGACTGCCCACCCGGTGATCTCGCCGATCACCGGCTTCGGGCACTCCCAGATCTTCATGAACCTGCGGACGTTGTTGTTCATGAACTGGTAGTCCCGCACGGGGTCCCACGCACCCTCACGTGGCGCTGGCCCCTTGGCCCCGTACGGCGTCGACCATCCAGGCGGGCCCTCGATGGACTCAGAGAAGTCATTGGCGTTCGTGAGGTCGTAGCCAGCCGTGAGGGTGCCGTCAGCTCCACGCAACACGATCGCCGCGACATCACGTGACTTGGTTGCAGCGTCGATGCCGTCGGCAACGCCCTGGATCATCGCATCGGTCAGCGTGTTCTTTTTGTGCGGACGATTCAGCGTGATGATCGCGATGTCGTCGCGCTCTTCGTACAACACAACAGAGTCAGGTTCATCACTCATGTAAACCACTTCACTCGGTTCAGGGGATGCCGCACGAATTGCAGGTACTTGGGAACGCCACGCTCACATTTAGTTAACCCCGTCGCCGTAGTGTGTGCCGCGTGCCGCTGACCTGGGTCCGACCGCCCAAACCGACGCCGATCGTGCTCGCCGCATACTTCGGCTACGTCATCGTTGGCTGGTTCCTCAACGGCCTCGGGTCCGTGCTCCCCGAGCTGGAAAGCGAAATCGGCAAGCGGGCGTCGGCCTACACGCTCCTACCGGGCATCGTCTTGCTCGTGTGGGGATCAATCGTGGTGCGCCGCCACCGCGGCGCCGCTCCGGCCAACCCGCACACCAGCACCATGCTTCTCGCCTCGGTAGCACTGGCGGGTGGCGTGCTGGTGATGGGCATCACGCGTTGGTTCGGTGTGAGCGCACTCGGCGCTGGCATCAGTGCGACCGCTGCTGCTGCCCTGATCCGGCTGATGCCAGCGCTGCTCGCTTCGGCCCGGCCCGACGACACCGAACGCGTCATGATCCGAGCCAACGCATATTCGAGCCTGGCAGCCATTGCCGCTCCTCTGGCGGTGGGCGCGTCGATTCTGCTCGGTGGCGGGTGGCTCCCGGGCATGGTCGTGCCGATCGGTGGCGGCGCAGTGGTGATCGTGCTGATGGCACGCGGTAACGCCGCGAGCCAGAACGACGCCGGTCCGAACGACGCTCCGCCGCAACCTGCCCAGCCGATACTCGACGACGAGCCGGTGGTGCCACCGTTCGCATTGTGGTGGCGCGAGGTTACGGTCCTGACATTGTGCATCATGGTCGAGTTCTGCTTCTCGTACTTCGCCGCCACCTTCCTCCACGAGGAGGTCGAAATGTCGACCGCCGGGGCGGCGGCGGGCGCTGCAGCATGGGGCTGCGGCATGGCGTTTGGACGCTTCGCCACCAGTACCTGGCCACCACCGCGATCGATCCTGTTCAGCGTCGCCCTGATCGCCGTCGGCTTCAGCCTCATGTGGGAAATCGCCACGCCGGTGTCATCGATTGCTGGGATCGGCCTCGCCGGCCTCGGCGCCTCGCCGCTGTACCCGACCAGGGTGACCGCGTTGCTGCACCGATTCCCGCGCTCACCAGATCAGGCCGCGACGCGCGGCTCGATCGCGTCGGGTGTCGCATTACTCAGTGCTCCGGTGTTGATGACCGGGCTGCGCGCGGCGACCGATGTTCGCAGTGCGTACCTCGCAGTTCCGCTGTTGCTCGCCGTGCTGGCCATGTTGGCACGGCCGACCGCAGCGCCGATATTGGCCACGACGGCATTGATTCAACCGGCTCTGCGCGACTGATCGATGCCGCAGGCTCGTCAACACCCCTCCTCCAACGCGTACTCTGGCGAAATGACGGAGCCAGTATCACTTACGACTTCACACGCCATCGGGGATTCCACACCTCCGGTCCGAGATCTCACGATTGGCGACCTGCTCCGCGCAGCCGCCGCAGCGGCCCCCGATCAGGTCGCCTTGATCGAAGGTATTCCGCTCGCTGACGGGGTGGTCCGTCGTCAGTGGACCTACGCCGAATTGCTCGCTCAGTCCGAACGCACAGCTCGAGCGCTCCTCCACCGGTTCGAACCGGGGAGCCACATCGCCGTCTGGGCTCACAACATTCCCGAGTGGGAACTCCTCGAGTTCGGCTGCGCGCTGGCCGGCATGGTGATCGTCACCGTCAACCCGGCGTTCCAGCGACACGAGTTGCAATACGTGCTCAGACAGTCGAAGGCCAGGGCAGTGTTCGTCGTGCCATCACATCGCGGCAATGCAATGCTTGCCACAGCTCAAGAGGTTCAAGGCGAATGCCACGAACTCCAAGACATCATCAGCTTCGACAACTGGGACCATTTTCTCACCGGAGCCGACCAGTTCACCGGCGATCTGCCACAGGTCGCTCCGACCGACCCCGTGATGTTGCAGTACACATCGGGCACGACTGGATTTCCGAAGGGTGCGCTCCTGCACCACCGTGGGCTCGTGAACAATGGACATCATGTTGTCGATCGGCTCGGCGTCGCCGCTGGCGATGTGTACGTCCAGACCATGCCCCTGTTCCACACGGGCGGTAGCGCGATCGGTGTCCTCGGCTGTGCGTCAAAACACCTCACCCAGGTGCTCGTTCGAGAGTTCGAACCCGGCCTTGTCATTGAGTTGTCGCAGACGTACAAGTCGAACACGATGCTCGGCGTGCCGACCATGCTCGTCGCCATCCTCGAACATTCCGACTTCGCCGATGCCAACCTTTCATCGCTCAAAGCCCTCTGCTCCGGCGGCTCACTCGTTCCCGAACACCTCGTGCGTACCTTCGAAGAAAAACTCGGTGCTCCATTCACGATCGTCTTCGGTCAGACCGAATGCTCACCGGTTGCATCAATGACGCGGCCGACTGACACGATCGAAGACAAGGCCGGCACCATTGGCCCGCCGATGCCGAACGTCGAGGTGCGCATCGTCGACCCCGAGTCGGGCGAGACCCTGCCGATCGGCGAAGTCGGCGAGTACGTGACCCGCGGCTACCACGTAATGCACGAGTACTTCGACATGCCAGAGGCAACCGCCGAGACAATCGACGCTGACGGCTGGTTGCACACCGGCGACCTCGCTGCAATGGACGATCGCGGCTACTGCACCGTCGAGGGCCGCCTGAAAGACATGATCATTCGTGGTGGTGAGAACATTTATCCCAAGGAACTCGAAGAACTCCTGTTTGCCCATGAGGCAGTCGGCGAGGTTGCCGTCGTCGGCCTGCCGGACGACAACTGGGGCGAGACTGTCGGCGCCTTCATTCGACCAGCCCCAGGCACCACCGTCGACAAGCAGCAGCTGTTCAACTATCTACGTGACCATCTCGCACCAAACAAGACGCCACGCCAATGGTTCGCCGTCGATGAGTTTCCCTTCACCGGATCAGGCAAGATTCAAAAGTTCAAGCTGCGCCAGCAGTGGATCGACGGCGAATGGGACGAACTGTGAGTGACAGCGAAGAACACATCGGCATCGTGTACGCAACGGCGGAGCGGTTTGAGCAGCCCGTCGACATCGCGTACAACGGGTCATCGACGCAGAGCCCGATACGTGCCCCGCAGGTCGCTGGTGCGCTCGATCAGATGTTGGGCGGCAACCCGCCGCCAATGAACGAAGACTGCCTGCAGCTCAACGTCTTCACACCAGCGCACGACAACGGATCTCGACCCGTTCTCGTCTGGATTCACGGCGGGGCCTTCACCAACGGCACGGCGCACATGCCGTGGTACGACGGAACCGCGCTTGTCGAACGGGGCAACGTTGTGGTCGTCTCGATCAACTACCGCCTCGGCGCCCTCGGCTACCTCGGTGACACGAACTGCGGAACACTCGACAAGGTGTCGGCCTTGCGTTGGATCCAACGCCACATAGCCGATTTCGGCGGCGACCCGACCAACGTGACAGTGTTCGGCGAGTCAGCCGGCGGGGCCGGCATCGTTGCCCTGTACGCGACCCCGGCCGCTGACGGCCTTTTTCACCGCGCCTGGGCAATGAGCCCATCGATCCTCCAGCTGCGAACTGCTGAGCAGGCTGCTGAGTACCAGCGGACATTCCTCGACCTCCTCGGGGCCCACTCACTCGCTGCAGCAAAGTCCGCATCGCTCGACGCCATCCTCGATGCGCAGAACCGCATGCCGCTCAGTGGCGCCGGGCTGAAAAACTTCAGCCCCACGGAAGGCTGCTCCAGCATCCCCGAACCGATCCTCGGCGCCGTTGCGACAGATCGGCGGCCACTCGTGATCGGTACGACTCGTGACGAGATGCTGCTGTTCACCACGTTCGATTCGGCACGTTCCGGCTGGACCGATACAGAGGTCGACCGCGAGTTCTCCAAGCGTTTCGGTGCCACCTCTGACGAAGCAGTCGCCGAGTACCGCCGGCTGCGACCCGACACCAATCCGAGCCAACTGATCTCGGCGATGCAGACCGACGAGATGTTCCGTGTACCGGCGCAGCAGTTGGCTTCCGACCGGACCGCGGCCACCTGGATGTATCTCTTCGATGCCCCATCGACAGCGTTCGGTGGCATCCTCGGCAGCTGCCACGGCGGCGACATCCCATACATGTTCGACAACCTTGCCCAGCCGGGCGTCTCGATGTTCCTCGGCAATGATCCGGCCCAAGATGTTGCTGAGCACTTCAGCGGGGCACTGATCAACTTCGCCTGGAGCGGCGAACCAAATTGGCGCCAGTACGACGGGGATCAGCGCAACACACAAATGTTCGGCGCAAACGCCAGCGTCGTCGGCGACCCGGAGGCAACAATTCGCCGGCTGTGGCACTGATGTCCGACCTCCCCTTCGGGTCGATCACCGACGTTCCCGGCATCACCATCGGACACCATCAACGCACCGGCCGCGGCTGGCAGACCGGCACCACCGCGATCATCATCAAATCGGGTGCGACCCCGGGCGTCGACGTTCGGGGTGGCGGGCCTGGAACTCGAGAAACTGACGCAATCAATCCGCAGAACCTGATCCAGGAAATCCACGGCATCTGCCTCACCGGCGGCAGCGCCTACGGCCTCGCTGCAGCACACGGCGTGATGGAATGGCTCGAGGGTCGGGGCCTCGGGTTCCCGATCGGGCAAATGAACGGGTCACCACAGGTCGTCCCCGTCGTTCCGGCTGCAGTGATTTTCGACCTCGGGCGTGGTGGTTCACCGGCCAATCGACCAGATGCCACATTTGGTGTCAAGGCAGCGGGTAACGCACGGCGCGCACAGCAGCGTTGGGGCTCGGTCGGCGCCGGCACGGGGGCACGTGCCGGAGGCCTACAAGGTGGCGTTGGAACCGCTTCGACAACGCTCCGGCTTCCCGAGAGCGACATCGAAGTCACCGTCGGCGCACTCGCCGTTGCGAACCCGAACGGCTCCGTCATCGATCCGACAACCGGGCTGCCCTGGGAGCCGAGCGGTGCTCGGCTTCGCCGGCCGCTAGCAGACGAACGCCATGCGCTCATCGCTGCACTGACCGGTCAGGCCGCTCTCAACTTGAACACGACGATCGGCGTCGTCGCGACGTCGGCACGGCTCGACAAGGCAGAGACCTCGAAAATGGCCTCGGTCGCCCACGATGGCCTCGCTCGCGCCGTGCGTCCGGCGCATTCAATGACCGATGGTGACACGATCTTCGGACTGGCCGTCGGTGCCACCAAACTCCCCGCAGCCAGGCGGCATGTTTCGCTCAACGCCATACTCACGGCGGCCGCCGACACCTTCGCCGCAGCCTGCACCCACGCTGTCCTGGCCGCATCGACGATCGGAGAGGCGGTTGCCTACTCCGATGTGTGCCCGTCCGTCTACCGTTCCAGCCGATGATCACGTTCTCCTCGCCTGCTGACATGTGCGCGTGGGCCGATCAGCAGCGTTCGGCCGGCAAGACCATTGGGTTCGTGCCCACGATGGGCGCACTGCACAGCGGCCACGTTGCACTCATTGCCGATGCCGCACGACGTGCTGACCTCGTCGTCGTGTCGATTTTCGTCAACCCATTACAGTTCAACGAGTCCGCCGACTTCGACGGCTACCCGCGCCCGGTCGACGACGATGTCGCTGTCTGTTCTGCTGCTGGCGTGGCCGTCGTGTTTGCACCAACCGCAGTTGCGATGTACCCGCCGGGCTTTCAGACGCGCATCATTCCCGGCGCACTCGGTGATGTGATGGAAGGCCCCAATCGGCCCGGCCACTTCGAGGGTGTCGTCACCGTCGTGGCCAAACTGCTCGGTGCGGTTCGGCCGCACATCGCGATCTTTGGGCAAAAGGATTTCCAGCAGTTGCGGATCATCTCCCAGATGGCGGCTGACCTCGAACTCGGTGTCGAAATCATCGGGCACCCGATCGTTCGCGACCCAGATGGCGTGGCTCAGTCAAGCCGCAACGTCCGGTTGTCGCCCGATCAGCGCGCTGCTGCGATCGCTGTTCCGCATTCCCTCGACGCCGCACTTCGAGCTGCAAGCGGCACCGACGACGTCGAAGAAATTGTGCGCGCCGCCCTCGCTGTTATCACCGACGAACCGCTCGCCAAGCACGAATACACCACCGTGTTCGACGCAACAACTCTCGAAACGATCGACGCCCTCACCTCGGCGCACCGCTCCCCCGGCGCAACGCGCATCGCCACCGCGGTGTGGTTCGGCGACATCCGTTTGATCGACAACCGCGAACTCTTCCCCGCCTGAACTGTCACACTCTGGTCTGACCAAGTGTGACATCCGTATGCAACCGTGCTCGCCGTGATGCCGCATGGGGGCTAATTCTGGAGGCGGTCGGCGACTCCTGTGAGGACGAGGAGGAGCACCACGCCATTGAAGATCGCGTGAGCAACAACGGTTGGTCCAATGCGCCGCAGCAGGTACGCAGCGCCGCCGAACGCGACCCCGACGCCCGCAAGAATCACGGACAAGCCGATGTTCCCGGCGCCGCGCACCGGATCAACGTGCGCCACGCCAAACAACACACCCTGCAAAATCACGGTGGGCACAGCTGACAACCTGCTGCGCAGCCCGCGCATCACCACGCCACGGAACACGATTTCTTCGACGAAAGGAGCAGCAATCACGGCAGTAATCACGAGCGACACGATGTAGGTGCGATCTGCGGTGAGCTCGCTGATTCCGTCAGTGTTGTTTGAGAGCGGCACCCCGAAGGCGAGCACTAAGGCGCCAATCGCCACCTGTGTTCCAATCGCAACGAGCCAAACGACAGGCCCCCAGCCGAGGTCAGCCCACTGCGGCTTCAGCCCGACGTCATCGAAGAAATTACCAGTACCCCAGTGGCGGCTGGCGTACTTGCACCAGATCAAAGATGGGCCGTACCCAGTGAGGCCAAGCAGGGCGACGTACGCAACAACCGGCCACTCGAACTGCAAGAGCGCATCAAGCAGGTACTTCGATGCGAGGAGTGAGAGGACGAGAACGACAACTGCACCGATTGCGGCGTTGATCGGCAGCGTCGCATGCGGCTCACGCTGTGGGGCGAACGTCGGGCTTCTCGCATCCCACGTGCTCGAGGTGACGGGCAGACCCGTGGGTGGTGGAAAGTCAGTCATCGCGAATCGCCAGCGGCCACAGGGTCAGCGTAGGCCCTGCCCGGGGCGATATGAGTCCGCCAAGCATCCCACCGCCTAGCATCGGACACGTGACTGATGAGCAACGACCCTATGGCGGCGACAACAGTGATCCGGCGCTCAAACAAGTGCGGACACGCCACTTCAAGCGCGCCAAAGAGAACGGGATCAAAATCACCGGCCTCACAAGCTATGACTTCATGTCAGCATCGATTTTCGATGAGGCCGGTGTCGATTTCCTTCTGGTCGGCGACTCCGCCGGTAACACCGTGTTCGGGTACGACACCACAATTCCTGTCACTCTCGACGAACTCATCCCGCTGACTGCGGCAGTCGTACGCGGTGCAAGCCGAGCCCTCGTTATTGGCGACATGCCCTTTGGTTCGTATGAGAACGGCCGGCGTCAGGCCCTCGAAACCGCCATCCGCTTCATGAAGGAGACCGGCTGTCAGGCAGTCAAGCTCGAAGGCGGTATTCGGAGCGCCCCACAGATTGAGCGAATTGTCGATGCCGGTATTCCGGTGATGGCCCACATCGGGTACACGCCCCAGAGCGAGCACGGTCTCGGAGGCCACATCATCCAGGGTCGCGGCGACAGCGCGGCCGAGTTACTGGCGGATGCTCACGCCGTCGAGGACGCCGGCGCCTTCGCTGTCGTACTCGAGATGGTGCCATCGGAGATTGCCGGCCAGATCACCAAGGAGCTGTCGATCCCGACGATCTCGGTCGGCGCAGGGCCGCACTGCGATGGTCAGCTGATGGTGTGGACCGACTGGGCCGGCTTCGGAAGCGGCCGCATCCCACGCTTTGTTAAGCAATACGCCAACATCCGAGAGACGTTGCTCGATGCGACCAGAACGTTCCGAGAGGACGTCGAATCAGGCGTGTACCCCGGCCCCGAGCACGAGTACACCGAGTAAACGTCACTGCTTCGGGAACTCTGCAGGCAGGCTCGTGGCGTAGAGCCAATCGTCGAAGAACTCGCCCAGGTCGGCGCCCGTGAGATCTTGGGCTAGCGAGATGAAGGCGTCGCTGGACTGTGACGTTCCGGTGTTCATTCCGATCCACTCGGCGAGCAGTTTGAAAAAGGCATCGTTTCCGACTTCGAGCCGCAGCGCGTGAACCACGACCGACCCACCGTCGTAGCTTTCGAACCCGAACATGCTCTCGAGCGTGGGCGTGCCCGTGGCGACGTCGCCGGTTTGGCGCGCCAGCAGCAGCTGGCTCATCTCGCCATTGAGATCGACAAGGCCAATCTCGTCGAGCCACAAGTACTGCGCATACGTTGCGAAGCTTTCGTTCAGCCAGATATCGGACCAGGTTGCTGGGCTCACGGCGTTGCCAAACCACTGGTGGGCCAGTTCGTGGGCGAGTAGGAGGTGCTGCAGGAAGTTGATCTGCGCCCCGTCACCGCCGAGCCCGGAAGCTTGGAAGTCGAGCTGACTGAACAGCGACCGCCCCTGCGTTTCCATCGCCAGTCCGGGCATGCTATCGACGAAGGCAAGGCCGTAATCGTCAAGCGGATACGGGCCGAAGCGTTCTTCGAAGAAGTTGAACTGCTGTGGCGTCTCGTCGATAAATCGTTGAAATTCGGCCTGCAGCCCGGTGGGAACGAGGTGTGTTAACTCAATTTCGTCGCCATCGGCCGACGGCAGCACCCCGCCATCGACGACGGCGTAGTCGCCAATCACAAGGTGGACCAGATACGTCGGCATCTCCTCAGACATCTGCCAAATCCACGGCACGCCCGCCCGTCCGGCTTGCACGAGATCACCGTTGGCCGACACCGTGACGCCGTCCGGCACGGTGACCTCAAATCGCCATGCCGCCTTATCGCTCGGATGGTCATTCGAAGGCAGCCATCGATGGGCCCCGTCGGGTTCGTTGAGTACATAGGAGCCACCGTCCGTCTGGAACCAACCGGCGGGTAATCCCACGACGGAAAACGCCTCGTCAGGAGTTGCTGAGTAGGTGATCGTGGCTTTCACCCGTCGGTCAGAATCGGCAGGCAGTTCGATGATCAACTCATCCCCGCGCTGTTGGAATCGGGCGTCGTCACCGTCAATTTGCACCAAATCGACCGTAAATTCTGCCGCATCCAGGGCCATCTGCCCGTCGGAGATGTCGACGTCGGCGATGACGTCAACCACGGCATCGAAGCTCCCGGCGTCGACATCGACATCGAGCTTGACCAGATACGAGACGACGTCGACCGCAGGCGCGCCAAGGTCAGGAAAGAGTCGATCGTCGAGGCCGGTGTCGGATGACTGATTGCCTCGAACGTCGGGCACAGTCGTCACCTCGATAGATGTCGGTTCGGTCGGCTCATCCACTGACCCAGCCGGTGGCGTCGTCGCTGACTCGTCGGCTTGCCCCGCGTCGGTCGTGACGACAGCTGCATCATCCGGCATCAAGTCCGTGACCGAAGTCGAGATCGGGTCAGCGCGCTGAGCGGTGACGTCAGCTTCGGCAGCGCAGGCAGTAGCAACAAGCATCCCTGCGACCGTCAGCACTGCCATTCGCCGCATAACTCAAACCGTACCCCTGCGCCAAGTTCGTGCCAGCGCGGCTACCGATGTGTTGCGTGATCGTTTACCGTGGCTCGATAGCGCACGGTGTGGACCGAGTCGCCGGAAAGAATCGCGCCGCGGCCGAGCATGCGCCCACCTTGCCAGTTCGACAGGCCAAGTTCCGGTGCGTTCAATGCATATTGCCCGTCGACCCAGCGGGTGAAGCCGTTGCCGACGAACGGTGCGTCGACTGCTGCATAGAAGTCATCGTGCTCGGTCTGATCATTGCTCACCATCGAGGCGGCGAAGTGCGGGCTGTAGCTGTTGCATAGCTCGACTGCGGAGCGCACATCGTCGGCAACAACGAGGGTGACCTCAGGTGAGTTCTCCCACTCCCACTCAGTCGCCAGATCGGCTTCGTCGAGGGTCGAGGCGAACGGTTCATCATGCGGCCCGTCGGCCCGACCGATCGCAACACGTCGCTCGAAGTACTCGGCCGGCACGTGCCGTTCGGATCCGGCCACGACGTGGAGTCGCGCAGACGTACCACGGGCCGATCCTGCCGCTTCGAGACCTGCGAGGAGAGCCGGCACTAAGTCGTCGGCCCGCGATGCTGGAATGGCACAGACGTTGAGCGTGTTGCAGACCTTGCGATCGAGCGAATGCGTGACAATGGCCGTGAGCTGTGCTGCGTCCGCTGACTCACCAGCGACCACCCACGCACCTCCTGTGCCGTGCAAGCTGACCGGCACGCCGGACTGGGTAGCCACGGCACCGAGTTGGGCAACGGCCGGCCCTGACCCGCGCGCAACAGCGAGCGCGAGTCGTTGGTCGCTGAACAGTGCGTGACCAGCAGCGTGCGCGGCGGAATCGACGAGTTGCACCAGCCCACTCGGCAATCCCGCTCCGTCAAGCGCAGGTTCCAGGGCGTATTTGACGATTGCCCGTGCTGTGCCGAGCGCATCGGAGCCGATGCGAAACACGACAGCGTTGCCCGTGCGCACCACTCCGCAGGCATCAGCAAAGACGTTCGGTCGGCCTTCGAACACGAAACCAACGACACCGAGCGGCGCACGGCGCGCCTCAACCGACCACCCGTCATGGTCGACACGGTGCAGTGCCACATCACGACCTGTCGTGGCATCGCGCCAGACCCGGAGCCCGTCAATCATATCCGAGCGCATCGCCTCGCCAATGGCCAAACGCGTTGTCGAACGACCTAGCGCACGGGCCTGCTCGACGTCGCCGTGATTGGCGGTGGCAATCGGAGCGAAGACCACATCATCAGCAAGCAGGTCAGCAAACTGTTCGAAGAAATGAGTGATCTGAGCATCGCTGGAGTTCTCCAGCTGGGTGAACCCAGTCGCAGCACGGCCGACGGCAGCTTCGACGAGCTGATGTTCGGCTGCGGGAATGTGCAGGAGCGCTCCGTCGGACTGGACCACCACGAGCCGGTCGCCATCGACGAATGCCGCTGCAAGCTCGGCAGATACGTGGGTGACTCGATCGCCACCGAAGATGATCGGCTGACCAGCTGTCAGCGACACCAGCCGGCTCACGGGCGAAATCCCAGCCCGGCAACCTGCGGAAGATCATCGATCATGACCGGCCTGCCGCTGTCGAGCGAGAGGTGCGCTGCGAAACCGATCGCTGCCGACCAGAGGCCATCCAGCACCGTCACGGCGGCCGAATCGCCAGCACGGATGGCTGCTGCGAAGTCGACGTGTTCCAGGTAGCTCGCACCGTGATGCAGCCCCTTGTGCTTGATCGAACTGTCGACGACCTTCTCCTCGGTCACAACGTTCACGCCGCTGATGATGTCGTCGGTCCGAACGCCGATACGGACGATGCTCTCAGTATCGAGCGCCTCAACCTTGCCGGCGGTTCCGGTGACCACAATCTCACGCTCGTTCTTGCTGGCCTCGGCAAACATGCAGAGATCGAGCAACCCGCGGCTCCCGTTCGCAAAGTCGACAATGACGTACGCGTTGTCAAGAATGTCCGATTGCTCGCCGTCGTACACCTCCTCGAGATGGTTGACGTCCTGGGCACCGGACGCGTAGACGCGCACCGGGCGACTCTGGGTCACCATGATCATGAGGTCGAAGAAGTGGCAACACTTTTCGACCAATGTGCCGCCGGTGTTCTTGGTGAACCGGTTCCAGTTGCCGACCTTTACAAGGAACGGGAATCGGTGCTCGCGGATCGCGACCATCTTCACGTCGCCGACGGTGCCCTTTTCGATCTCGGACATCACCCGCTGCAACGGCGGCATGTAGCGGTACTCCAGCCCCATCCAGATCACCTGCGAGGGAGGTCGATCGGCAACGAGATCGACGACTTCGCGACAGTCGTCCAGCGTGGTACACAGCGGCTTTTCGATCAACAGGTGTAAGCCTGACTCGATGCACGGAATCAGCACATCGCGGTGCGTGTGGTTGGGCGACGCGATGACCAGTGCGTCGCACACGTCCGCCGCGATCAAATCTTCAGCGGTTCTCAACATGGCAAGTGGCATGTCGGGACCCACGGCCTCTTGCGCCCACAACAACGACGTGGGCTCCGGGTCAGCCACAGCGGTGACCACGCAGTTATCGAGAGCCAGGATGTTGTGGATGTGTTCGATACCCATCATTCCGGTGCCGATTACGCCGTATCGAATCTGTGCTGGCCGGTCACTGGTGGACATGACCATTCAGCGTACGCTGGGCCGGGTGAACAGCGCACCCGAAAATGATCGTCTCTACTTCCGTCAACTCCTGTCCGGGCGCGACTTCGCGCAGGGCGACCAACTCGCCCAGCAGATGGTCAATTTCGTCTACGCAATCGGCGATCGAGCGACCGGCGAGTGTGTCCTCGTCGACCCGGCGTACTCCCCCGCTGAACTCATCGACGTGGTCGCTGCTGACGGCATGACTGTCACCGGTGTCCTTGCGACTCACTACCACGCGGACCATGTCGGGGGTTCCATGATGGGCCTCTCGATCGACGGCATCACGACGCTACTCGACAACGTCGATTGCCCGATCCACGTGCAGTCCGAAGAGACCGAGTGGATACTCAAGACTACCCAGATCAGCCCCGACCACCTCGTTGAGCACTCGTCCGGCGATGTTTTGACGGTCGGTCAGTTCGACATCACCCTGTTACACACTCCGGGCCATACGCCCGGCAGCCAGTGCTTCCTCGTGGACGGCAAACTCGTCGCCGGCGACACGCTTTTCCTCGACGGCTGCGGGCGAACCGATCTCCCCGGCTCAGACGGCCGCCAAATGATCGAGAGCCTCCAGCGCCTCGCCAAGGTCCCCGGCGACACGATCCTCTACCCCGGACACAAATACAGCGAAGCCTCGTTCGCTCCGATGAGCCAGGTGGTCAAAAACAACTACATCTTCGACGCTCTCTAAGGTGCTGGAACTAGCAGCCAGCTTTAGCGGGGATGACAATCTTCAGGCCCGGGTAGAAGGCGCTGTAGCCGCTCGTACCGGCGTTAGCAGCGTCGAGGGCCTCGACGGTCACATCGAACTTTGAGGCAACCTTGGTGCGGGCGGTGTCGCCTGCTTCGATCGTGTACGAGCCTGCGGAGCAGTTCGAGCCCGAGTCGGGAATCGTCTCACCGATGGGGACCGAGGCTACGCCATCGCCTTCAACCTCAGGGTCGGCTGAGCCGGAACTCGCAGCTATCGCATCGGCAGACACTGCGCCCGGCGGAATCTTGACCTCTTGGCCTGGGAACGGGAACTCGCTGCCGGTCGCCCAGCCGTTGAAGGCAAGGAGATCTTCGAGCGGGACACCGAACTCGTCGGCGACTTTGATCGCGTAATCACCAGACTGCACAACGTAGACCTGCGAGCCGGACGAGACGGGGTCGATTTCGGTCACTAGAGGTGCAATCGTGGTCGTAACCGGGTCTTTGACTATGTAGTTGGTCGCCGCACTATCGAGGTCGACCTGGGTTGAAGCAGTCGCACCGCTCCCGGTATCGCTACCGCAACTGGCGAGCACCAGCGCGCCGATCAGAATCGGCGACACCACACCCAACTTGCGCATGTTGTTTAACCACATAAGGCAAGCGTACGCGCTCAATGGACGCCCGTGGTGTCAGGCCTACTGGAGTGGTCGATCTGTCGGCAGAACCGGCGCCGGGAGGCGAGTTTCACCCATCAGATAAGCGTCGACGCCTGCAGCCGCTGCACGCCCCTCGGCAATCGCCCACACGATGAGACTCTGGCCGCGACCCATGTCGCCAGCCACGAACAACCCGCGCTGGTTGGTCATGTACTGATCGTTTCGAACGACGTTGCCTCGCTGGTCGTACTCCACCTCGAGGCTCTCGAGCCATGAGCCCTTCTCGGGGCCCACGAAGCCCATGGCGAGGAACACGAAGTCGGCAGGAATTTCCTTGTCGGTACCTTCAACCTTGCTGAACTTGCCGTCGACCATCTCGACTTCGTGGAGCTGTAGCCCTCGCAAGTTGCCGTCGTCATCGCCAACAAAACGCTCGGTGTTGACCGAGTACATCCGCGCACCACCCTCTTCGTGGGCACTGGTGACCTTGTAGACCATTGCGAACTGCGGCCACGGGTTACGCTCGGCGGCCCGATGCTCAGGAGGCATCGGCATGATCTCAAGTTGCGTGACCGAGGCTGCGCCCTGGCGGTGTGCTGTGCCGAGGCAATCGGCTCCGGTGTCGCCGCCGCCGATGATCACGACGTGCTTGCCGCCGACATCGATCGGCGACTTCTCCTGATCGCCGAGCTGCACGCGGTTCGATTCCGGCAGGTACTCCATTGCCTGATAGACGCCAACCAGTTCGCGGCCAGGAATCGGCAAATCCCGCCATGCCGTAGCGCCACATGCGAGCACAACGGCGTCATGGCTGGCACGCAGCACTTCCATGTTGACGTTCTCTCCGACAACCGCGTTGGTGCGGAACTCGGTGCCTTCAGCTTCCATCTGCTCGAGCCGCAGATCGATGTGCCGCTTCTCCATTTTGAACTCAGGGATGCCGTATCGCAGCAGACCACCTATGCGGTCCGCACGTTCGAGCACGACGACCTCGTGGCCAGCACGCGTCAACTGCTGAGCAGCTGCCAGCCCCGCCGGCCCAGAGCCAACCACGGCAACACGCTTGCCAGTGCGCACCAACGGAATATGCGGCGTGACCCAACCTTCGGCGAAGGCCCGATCGATGATCTCGACTTCGACCTGCTTAATGGCAACCGCGTCCTGGCTAATCCCGAGCACACATGCTGACTCACACGGCGCCGGGCAGAGGCGACCGGTAAATTCGGGGAAGTTGTTCGTGGCGTGCAATCGCTCGATGGCAGCTTGCCACTGGTTCCGAAAGACGAGGTCGTTCCAGTCAGGGATCAGGTTGCCCAGAGGGCAGCCGTTATTGCAGAACGGAATTCCGCAGTCCATGCAGCGCCCAGCCTGATGGTTGAGCGCCTCGGCGTCGAACGGCTCGTACACCTCGTTCCAGTCGCGCAGGCGGACCGGTACGGGACGGTGTTCAGGCGTCTCACGACCCCACTCGAGAAATCCGGTTGGCTTACCCATGTTGATTCTCCTCGTTGTTCTTTCGCTCGCTCGTCCGGGTCATTGTTTTGCTGATGCCATGATCGCGTCGGTCGTCGCATCTTCGTCAAGACCCGCAGCCTTGGACTGCTCGATGACTTCAAGCACTCGCTTGTAGTCGGACGGCATGACCTTGCGGAACTGGCTGGACTGCAGTTCCCAGGAGGCCAACAGCCCCGCTGCAACAGTCGAGCCCGTGAAATCACGGTGACGCTGCACCGTGTCTTTCAGGAATGCCCGGTCGTCAGATGTCAAAGGCTCGAGCTTGACCATTTCGTAGTTCACCTTGTTGGCAAACTCGCCGTTCGGGTCGTACACGAAGGCGATACCGCCAGACATGCCGGCACCAAAGTTGCGGCCGGTTGCACCGAGGACGACGACACGTCCTCCAGTCATGTACTCGCAGCCGTGGTCGCCGATACCCTCACTGACAGCAAGCGCACCAGAGTTGCGAACACAGAAACGTTCCCCAACGTTGCCCCGCAGGAAGATCTCTCCGCCTGTTGCTCCGTAGCCGATCACGTTGCCGGCGATTACGTGGTCTTCGGCGGCAAACGTCGAATTCGGATGCGGATGGACGATCAAGCGACCACCAGACAAGCCCTTGCCGAGATAGTCGTTTGTGTCGCCCACGAGGCGCATCTGAATGCCGGCTGGGACGAATGCACCAAAGCTCTGGCCGGCTGACCCGGTCAGCGTGATGTCGATGGTGCCGTCGGGCAGACCTTCGCCCCTCCATTGCTTGGTCACCTCATGGCCGAGCATCGTGCCGACCGCGCGATTGACGTTGCAGATCGGGAGGTTGATTTTGACAGGGTGACCGTCGTTGATTGCCGACTTCGCCTCGACGATGAACTGTTGGTCCATGGCTTCTTCGAGGCCGTGATCCTGGCTCGTCGTCGCGTACATCGACTGCTCGTAGGGGTTCTGTGGCACAGCAAGGATCGGGCTGATGTCCAATCCGGATGCCTTCCAGTGATCGATGGCTTCGCGGGTGTCGAGGCATTCGACGTGGCCGACCATCTCGTCGATCGTGCGGAAGCCAAGCTGCGCCATAATCTCGCGCACCTCTTCGGCGATGTACTGGAAGAAGTTGACGACGAACTCAGGTTTGCCGGTGAACCGGCTGCGGAGTTCGGGGTTCTGCGTCGCAACGCCGACCGGGCAAGTGTCGAGATGACAGACGCGCATCATGATGCAGCCGGAAACGACGAGCGGAGCAGTGGCGAACCCAAACTCCTCAGCGCCGAGCAGCGCAGCAACGACCACGTCGCGGCCCGTCTTGAGCTGGCCGTCGGCCTGCACGACGATGCGGTCACGTAGCCCGTTGAGCATCAACGTTTGCTGTGTCTGGGCGAGACCGAGTTCCCAGGGCCCGCCGGCATGCTTGAGCGATGTCAGCGGGCTGGCACCTGTGCCGCCGTCGTGGCCCGAGATGAGCACGACGTCGGCCTTCGCCTTCGACACGCCGGCAGCAACCGTGCCGACACCAGCTTCGGCAACAAGCTTGACGTGAATGCGAGCTGACGGGTTGGCGTTCTTCAGATCGTGGATCAATTGCTTGAGATCCTCG
>CAWUXP010000060.1:0-30839 GCA_963926495.1 Candidatus Ilumatobacter herschelensis | reverse complement strand
TGCAGCGAGCGACGACCGCCACACGTGGCAGGAGATGACACCCGACTACTGGGACGAGCGCCTCAACGTCAACCTGCGGCACTACTTCTTCGCCATTCAGTCGGTCGCCCCAGGAATGATCGAGGCGCAGAACGGATCGATTGTCAACATTGGTTCCAGCAGCTACATGATGCAAGAAGACTTTTTCCCTGGCTACGCGGTTGCGAAGTCAGCCGTCGAAGGCATCACGCGCACGCTCGCCCGGACGTTCGGGCCCGACAACGTGCGCGTCAACACCGTCCTGCCTGGCTGGGTTGCAACCGACCGTCAGCTCACGAAATGGTGGAGCCCGGAAGGCGAAGCGGGCACGTTGCACGACCAAGCCATCAAGCGCCGCATCTACGCTGCCGAATTCGCACAGATGGTGTTGTTCCTCGCGGCCGACGACGGCGGCGCCTGTACCGCACAGCAGTTCTTGGTGGACGGCGGCAGAAGGTAAATCAGGGAAGACGACATGGGGAACGTGATCACACACTTTGCAGCTGGGGCTTCGATTGATGAGATACATGCGGTGCTCGAGCGTGATGGCGCACTGATCATCGACGGGCTTGCATCGCACGAGCAGGTTGATGCCGTCATGGCCGAGATGCAGCCGCACATCGATGCGACCGCTGTCGGCGGCGACAACTTCACGGGCAAGAACACCCGCCGATCCGGTGCGCTGATTGCACGTTCGCCATCAAGCCACGAGCTGATCCAGCATCCGACCATCCTCGGCGTCACCGAGAAACTGCTCCACAAGGCACAGACGTTCCAGGTCCACCTGACCCAGACCATTGCGATCGGCCCAGGCTCGCCGAGCCAGTCGATTCATCGCGACGAGTGGGCCTTCGACTTCTTCGAGTTTCCGAGCGACTACCACGTCCAGTGCAACACGATCTGGGCGATGACCGACTTCACCGAACGCAACGGTGCCACGCGGCTGATCCCTGGCAGCCAGGCAGACCCGATCGATCTCGGCCGCAAACACGAGGAGTCGGTCCCGGCCGAGATGACGAAAGGGTCATGCCTGCTTTACACCGGCAAGGTGTACCACGGCGGCGGAGCCAACGAGTCTGACGACGTCCGGGTCGGATTGAACCTGACCTACAACGTCGGTTGGTTGCGCCAAGAAGAGAACCAATACCTGTCCGTACCCGCCGGCGTAGCGGCTGAGCTGCCCGACGATCTACTGCGTCTCATGGGCTACCGGATCGGGGCGTACGCACTGGGCTACATCGACGACGTGCGCGACCCAATCGAAGCCCTCCGCGGCAAATCAAACGGAGCCTCCCAAGCCTTCACGAGCACCTGATTCGAGTACCGGCAGGAGACAGCCCGCAGGCTTCGGTGAAGCTGGCCCGAGTCAGGCAAGGTCGGCGGTCGTGAATGCGACCGAGAAACGATCGCACCAGACAACCACCGTGTCGAACTCGGCGAGGTCGAGGCCGAGGGGGATCTCGTAGTTTTGTGCGCCGACGTTGCCGGACAGGCGACCGAGGTTGACGAACTGCCCGTCAACACCGAAGTCGCCGGCCGGGGCATCGGCGTCTGCTGTTGTCAGGTAGACGAACAGGTCAGGACCGTTGTCGGTAGCGAAATCGTCTTCGAAGCGGAGAAAGCGCTGTTCGCTGCCGTCATTCAGAACAACAGCGGTGCCTTCGCCAGGATGGCTGCGCTCACCAAAGGTGCCGCTGGCGAGCGTGACGATCTCGCCGGGTACAACCGCCGGCTCTTCCACCGCGACTTCCTCCACCGCGACTTCCTCCACCAGCGCTTCTTCCACCGGCGCTTCTTCCACCGCGACTTCTTCCGCCGGCGCTTCTTCCACCGGCGCTTCTTCGACCGGCTCAGTTCCAACGGCGCCCGACGCGAAGACGGGGCCGCCTTCGGAGACCTTGTCATCGATGAATTTCGTGTGGACACCAAAGACACCGAAGGCGAGGAACGCGAGGACCCCGAGCACGACGAGCGCGCCGGGGATGGCGATCTTGAGGTTGTTCCGAATCCAGTTCATGCCATTTACGGTAGTCAGCAGCGGCGCGACCGTCACGAGTACATGGCGTTGGTTTCGATTCGTTTTGCGAAGCGTTTCCACAATGTCTTCAACTGCCCGGAAATTCACCCGGGCAGATGCGGAATTCTGCGCCGGCTTAGGCGACGGTTGAGCTCGAAAACTTTCGGATCGACATGGACGCGAAGACGAGGGTGATTCCGATGCTCCACGCCACCGTCAAGATTGCGTCGTTACCAACGGGCAAGCCGTTGTAGAGCGCGCGGCAAGCGTTGGTCGCAATGGTGAAAGGATTGTTGCGGGCGATTGGTTGCAGCCAGCCTGGCATCTGGGTCGGATCGACGAATGCTGACGAGACAAAGGTGAGCGGGAACATCCACACGAAGCCGGCCGAGTTGGCTGCCTCGACCGACGACACTCCGAGGCCGATCACTGCCTGGATCCATGACAGCGAGTAGCTGAACCCGAGCAGCAGCAGCGTGGCGTACAGCGCTTCGAGCAGCGAGCCTTCGAATCGAAAGCCCGTCAGGAATGCAACAAACAGCATGACGACGAACGTGAGGATGTTCCGGAGCAGGTCAGAGAACGTGCGGCCGATCAACACAGCCGAGCGGGCCATCGGCAGCGACCGCAGCCGGTCGATGTAGCCCTTCTGCATATCTTCAGCGATGCCGATGGAAGTGAACGCCGAGCCGAACACCACCGATTGGGCAAAGATCCCAGGGATGAGGAACTGGTCGTAGTTGTCGAAGCCCGGCACCTCGATAGCGCCGCCGAACACGTAGACGAAGAGCAGCACGAACATGACCGGCTGCAGGGTGGCGAAGATGAGGAGTTCGACGTTCCGCGGCACGATGCGAAGGTGACGAGTTGCTTCAGTCCACGAGTCGCGCATCGCCCAGACCAGACCCGACGTCGGCTCACGACGCGAAATCGACGCTGCGACAGCCCGCACGTCGGCAGCCGATATTTCAGCTGTGCCGTCGATCGGCGCGATCTGACTGAGCTCGTCGAGCGGATCGATGTCGTTGGTCATGCGGCGTCTTGCGAATCGGGGCCGTCGGCCGCTGCTGCATGCTTGCCGGTGAGCGTGAGAAAAACATCGTCGAGCGTGGGCCGCCGCACTTCGACGTCGAGGACATCGATGCCGGCATCGTCGAGCGCACGGATGGCACGCGGCACCGTCCGGTCACCGGATCGAGTCGCCGCCTGCAAATGTGTCCCGTCATCGTCGACGTCGATGTCGCCCGTCGTGAGCGACCGGAGTGCTTCGACCGCGCGTTGCAGATTTTCTGATCGGGCAATTGTTACCGACAGACGATCACCACCAATCTGGTCCTTTAACTCGTCGGACGTTCCGTTGGCAATGACCTTGCCCGCATCGATGACGACGATCTTCTGAGCAAGCCGATCCGCTTCGTCGAGATACTGGGTGGTGAGCAGCACCGTCGTGCCGTCATGCTCCAACTCTTCGATGAGCTCCCACATCGCCAGGCGGCTTCTCGGGTCGAGGCCCGTGGTCGGCTCGTCGAGGAACAGCACCGACGGGCGAGCAATCAGGCTCATTGCGATGTCGAGCCGGCGACGCATCCCGCCCGAGTAGCCCTTGACCACTCGGTCGGCAGCGTCGACCAGGTCGAACCGTTCGAGGAGATCAGTACCACGGGCGGCAATGTCGCGCCGACCGAGGTGATACAGCCGGCCGATCAGGTTGAGGTTCTCCCGCGCGGTTAATCGTTCTTCGACCGCCGCGTACTGACCGGTCAGCCCAATTCGTGCGCGCACCTCGGCAGGCCGGGTTGCCACGTCGATGCCGTCGACGGTGGCCCGACCACCGTCGGGGCGGAGCAGTGTGGTGAGCAGGCGAACGGTGGTCGTCTTGCCTGCACCGTTGGGACCAAGCAGGCCATAGATCACACCGCGTGGGACCACGAGGTCGACGCCGTCGACGGCACGGGTCGTCCCAAATGTCTTGACCAGGCCTTCGGCGACGACGGCGGCATCAACGTCGGGCATGAGATCAGTTTGACCCTGGCAACGCGCCGTGTCCGGGATGGTACTCAGGCAATCGAGCCGTAGGTCCCGCAGGAGGGGAGTTGCGTGGTCAGACTCGCGGTGAGTGCAGCAAGCGCGACCGCGCCGCGTTGACCTGCGAAACAATCGAATCGCTCTCGTGATCGAGCACCGCCAGCGACACTGCAGGCAGCCAGCACGAAGGTGCCGACCGTGGCCACCCGGTTGCGATCGAACGACGTGAGAAACGCTTCGCGCGATGTGTACGCCTGATAGATCGTCGGCACGTAGGTGACAAGCAGCAGAGCAAGAATCGAGATGGCCAACGCCGATGCGGGGTCCTCAATCTTGCCGACTCCCCGTTTCGATCGCTTCTGCCCCGAAAGCAACGTAACCGGTCGCGCACCTCAGGATTTTCGAACAACGACGCTGCCGACCGAATAGCCAGCACCGAAGGAACAGATCACACCGAGTTGGCCTGCATCGAGGTCGGCCCGATGCTTGTGGAATGCAATGACCGAACCGGCGGAGCTCGTGTTCGCGTACTCGTTGAGAATCACCGGAGCTTCGTCGGCGTCGGGGACTCTGCCAAGCACCCCCTTCGCGATCAACTGGTTCATCTTGAGATTTGCCTGGTGTAACCAGAATCGACGGACCGCCGACGCGTCGAGATCAAGTTCTCCGAGATGCGCGGTGATGTGTTGGGTGACCATCGGGCAAACCTCACGGAACACCATTTGCCCGTTCTGACGGAAGACCACTTCATGCGGCTCGCGTTCGTCGACCTCGGAGGAGTTGAGAAAACCGAAGTCGTTCCGGATGTTATTAGAGAACTGCGTTGCCAGCTTCGTGCCGAGCACTTCCCAACGGTGCGCCACGTCGCCGAGCCCATCGGCGACAGCTTCGTCAGTCCGTTCCAGCACCAAGGCGGTGCAGGCATCGCCGAAGATGAAGTGGAAGTCGCGCAGCTCGAAGTTGTTGTGCCCGGACGTGATTTCGGGGTTCACCACCACCACACACTTCGCCGATCCGTTGCGTAGGGCATCGACTGCTGCCTGGATCGAGAACGTTGCCGACGAGCACGCCACGTTCATGTCGTAACCCCAACCACCAGCACCGAGTGCGTCTTGGATCTCGACGGCCACCGCCGGATAGGCACGCTGCAGGTTCGAGCAACCAACAATCACAGCGTCGACATCGCTGCCTTGGCGACCGGCCTGGGCGAGTGCTTCGCGAATGGCGGGCAGTGCCATCTCAGCCTGAATACCCAACTCGTCTTCGGAGCGCGTCTCCAGTCGAGGCCGCATCCGGTCGGGGTCGAGCACGCCTGACTTCTCCATGACATACCGCGACTCGATACCGGAGGCTTTGACAATGAACGCCTCGTCGGGAGCAGAACGCGCCTCAACGGTGCCAGCCTCGATCTCAGCGGTGTGCGCACCGTTCCACTTTTCGACCGATGCAGTCAGCGAAGCGGCCAGCTCCGCATTGCTGATCGACTCAGGTGGCGTGAACAGACCGGTCCCTGTGATTGATACCGACGGAAACACGAACGCAGTCATATGGCAGAAGCTACGCGCCTACCCATCGATAACCCCGCTCGTGGAAATCCTGGCTCTGGCTCTGGCTCTGGCTCTGGCTCTGGCTCTGGCTCTGGCTCTGGGCGGAGGAACTAGTGCAGGAGGTGCGAGCGGACCAAGCCGCGGAGCATGTCGATGCCGACGCCCTTAGACGCGCTGACCCAGACGAAGTCGCCCTTGTCCAGTTGGCAGCCGGCAGCAAGTTTGTTCTTGCGCGTTGCGCGCTGCGACGACTTGACCTTGTCGTGTTTCGTGGCCACGACCGTGTGCGGTACCTCGCTCTGGCGCAACCAGTCGAGCATCTGTTGATCGAGCTTCGTCGGGCCAATCTCGCCGTCGATCAGAATGAAGACCATCACCAGGTAATCGCGCTCGAGAAGATATCCCTCGATCATTGCGGGCCAGTCGCGGCGCACCGATTTGGCGGCCTTGGCATACCCGTAGCCGGGGAGGTCAACGAGTGTTCCGAGGCCGTCACCTTCGTCGAGGCTGAACAGGTTGATCAGCTGCGTGCGGCCCGGCGTGTTGGACACCCGGGCGAGCTGCTTGTGATTGGCAAGCGCGTTGATCAGAGAAGACTTGCCGACATTCGAGCGCCCCACGAAGGCAACTTCGACAGTGGCCTCAGGCAAAGTATCGAGCCGCGACGCGGACTCGACGAACGAGATTTGCAAAGGGCTTCCAGAACTCACTCCACAAATGTCGCACCTAATCGAAAGAAAAGTGCAAGATCCGCGCGCACCGATGCTCTTGAACGCTGACAACCACATCCGTCGTCACACACTGAGACCCGCCAAGGACCCGTACAACATGCGCCCGTCTCTCGAACTCTGGAGGCCGAACAGACTCTCTGGCGAGACACCAATGACCTTGCTCGGTTCACCAAACCGCAGTGCTATCGACCTGAGCGCGACCGGATCAGCCGCTGACGAGTGAGGCCAGCGCCCAGACCGCTGCCAGGAGCCCGATGCCCGAGTAGAGCAGGGATCGGCCGACCGGTGCGCGTTCGAGGTGACCCTCGTCGAGCTGTCGTTCCGGCGGCCGGACGACCGCCATGAAGTTGCCGACACAGAGCGCGGCACCAAAGGCGAGCACGAGATACGCCAGCAGATCTTCGCCGAGGAACATGCACGACAGCATGCCGAACATCGCGGGCAACGCGACACCACGCAGCCAACGCGCCGATGTCTGGCGTGCGCGATACTGGGGAGATGGGGTTTCATCACGTTGCACTTGCCACTCACGACGCTGCGGCCACCCACGAGTTCTACACCGAGGTGATGGGCTTCGAGTTGGTCAAGGTCCACGTCGGCCCGACGCCGAACACGACGGGTGCAGCAGACCACGCCGGGTTCAGTAAACACTTCTTTTACGCGACGAATACTGACGTTGAGGACCGTGACGACGCCGGCCGTGATCTCATCGCGTTTTGGGAAATCCAGGACGACGCAATCGGCGAGTACCAGGTGAACATCAATGCGGCATCCGGCCTGCCGGGCTGGGTCAACCACATTGCCTTCGACGCTCCGTCCCGCGCGGCCCTCGACCGTCACCGCACACGCTGGCAACAGCACGGCCACCGGGTGATCGAAATCGATCACGGCTTCTGTTCCTCGATCTACCTGGGTGATCCATCGGGCAACATGGTCGAGTTCTGCCTCACGACGCGGCCGTTCACCGACGCCGAACGCACTGAGGCGCTCGCCAAGCTGCGGGCGACAAAGCCTGAGTTCGATGCTGACCCGACGATCATCGTGCACGACGCACTCACCCCGGCCTAACTCGCGCCCGACCCCGACCCCGATCCGACCCCGGCTTATTCCGGCCGTGCCTGTGACTTCCATTTAGTTGTGAGAGCAACTATTGTGGTTACAATCATTGTTATGACCAAGCTCCTCCGTATCGATTCCTCCGCACGCACCGCCGGTTCCGTCAGCCGCCAACTCTCCGATCGACTCATCAACCGCATTGCCCCCGACGCCGATGTCACCGTCCGCGATCTCGCTGATGGCATCCCCCTCCTCAGCGAATCCACGCTCGGCGCCATGTGGACCCCCGAGGCCAACCGCACCGACGCACAGAATGCCGAACTCGCCGACGCCAACACAGCGATCCAAGAACTGTTCGACTCCGACACCATCGTGATCGGCCTGCCGATCTACAACTTCGGTCCGCCCGCCGCGCTCAAGGCATGGGCCGACCTGGTCGCACGCGCCGGCACGACCTTCCGGTACGGCCCGACCGGGCCAGAAGGCCTCATTCCAAACAAGCCGGTCTACGTGATCGTCGCATCGGGCGGGGTCCCGGTCGGCTCGCCGATGGACCTCTCGTCCACCTGGCTCACGACTTTCCTGGGGTTCCTCGGCCTCACCGACGTCACCGTCATTGCAGCCGATCAGCTGAACGTCGACCCCGAAGGTGCCCTCGCAGCTGCGCAAGGACGAGTCGACGCCGTCGACCTCATAGCTGCCTAAACCCAACGCTGTTTCGTGAGAGCGGTCACACTGTGCCTGGCACAGCGTGACCGCCGTACGCTCATCTGGTGGCTCGGTCTAGCGGAGTGAATCGCAATCCTGCGCAACTGGTCCTGCTTGCGTTCACCGGGTTAATCTCTATCGGGACGCTGCTCTTCCTGTTGCCCCTTGCCGTTGATGGCTCGAGTGGGCTTGGGGTCGAGGATGCGCTCTTCATGTCGACCTCGGCGACCACTGTGACCGGCCTCACCACCGTCGATGTTGCAACCTTCTCCCTCTTCGGCGAACTCGTCTTGCTCGCCCTGGTACAAATCGGTGGCTTCGGCATCATGACCATCGGGTCGGTACTGGCCCTAGTTGCTTCACGGCGCGTCGGACTCCGGCAGCGGATGCTTGCCCAAGCCGAAATCGGGGCGGTTGACATCGGCGACCTGAAGACCCTCATTGGCTACATCGCACGCATCACCCTCGCCGTCGAAGGCTCACTCGCAGCAGTCCTCACCGTCCGGCTCTGGCAGGGCGGGTACGAAGACAACCTCGGCGATGCGCTGTACTCAGGCATCTTCCACGGAGTCACCGCATTCAACAACGCGGGAATCTCGCTGTACTCAGACAACCTCGCCAGCTTCGTCGGCGACCCAGTCGTCGTCATCGCGATCACGCTCGGCTTCATCGTCGGGGGCCTCGGATTTCCAATCCTCGTTGAGATCAGCCGACGTCGGGCATCCACGACGAAACGTGTTGAAGCAAGCCTGCCAATGACGCTGCACCACCGGACGGGGCACCCGCGATCGAGCGTGATCCCCTGGAGCCTCCACCTCAAGATCACGCTGCTCGCCACTGCCGCTCTACTGATCATCGGCCCGGTTGTTGTGCTCGTATTCGAGTGGAGTAACTCGGCAACGCTTGGCCAACTCGGTATCGGTGACAAGTTGCTGGCTGGCTGGTTCCAGGGCGTGTCGCCCCGAACTGCCGGCTTCAACACGGTCGACGTCGGTGCAATGAACGAGCCGACACTCCTCATCATCAGCACCTTGATGTTCATTGGAGCGGGCCCCGCCTCGACCAGTGGCGGCATCAAGGTCACGACGTTCGCTGTGCTGGGCCTGATGATCTGGTCCGAAGCGCGCGGCGATCAAGACGTCAACGTGTTCGGCCGCAGGCTGCCAACATCAATGACCCGCCAGGCGGTCACGATCGCGCTGCTCTCGGTTGCCATGGTCACTGGCGTGTCACTCGTTCTGATGGCCAGTGACGGCATCGGTCTGACCGCAGCGTTGTTCGAATCAGCGTCTGCATTCGGCACCGTCGGATTATCAACCGGTGTCACCGGAGCCATCAGCAGCCTTGGGCATATCTCTCTCGTCGTCGTGATGCTCGCCGGACGCGTCGGGCCCGTCACCTTCGTCACTGCTTTGGCGCTGCGCGACAGCGACCGTGTCCGCGCCTACCGATACCCAGAAGAAAGGCCGATCATTGGCTGACAAATTGCTCCATACAATGTTCCGTGGTCTCCACCGCGATGTCGAACACACCGGCGAGTTCATTGTCATCGGCCTCGGCCGTTTTGGCAGCGCGCTTGCGACGACGCTCATCGACATGGGCCACGAAGTGCTCGGAATCGACGCCGACGGCGATCGAGTCCAGGAGTTGAGCGGCCTGCTGACCCATGTCGCGCAGGCCGACACGACCAGCCCGAAGGTGCTCCGCCAGCTGGGGGTCGCTGACGCAGTCACCGTTGCCGTCTGTATCGGCGCCGATATCGAAGCAAGCGTGCTGACAACCGCTGCACTGTCTGACCTTGAGATCCCTAACATCTGGGCCAAAGCGCTCACCGAGCCGCACGGACGAATCCTCAGCCGTGTTGGAGCGCACCACGTCGTCTTTCCCGAAGCCGAGATGGGCACTCGCGTCGCACACCTCCTCACGGGCGAAGTCATCGAATACCTCGCGCTCGACGGCGACTTCGTCCTCATCGAAACCGTGACACCACCGTGGCTCGTCGGCCAACAACTCGGCGAAACAAACCTGCGCCGAGACTTCAAGGTGACCGTGGTGTGTGTCAAGCCTGAGTCGGGTGCGTTCACCTACGCCGAGCGCGACACCGTGCTCGGCGCCAATGACCTCGTGGTGGTGGCCGGGCACCGCGCTGACATCGACCGGTTCGCATCAGCCGTCTGACACCCGCCGTTCGATCAGATGCGGGCTGACTTCGTGTTTGCGAAAAATGAGCAGCGGTCTGGGAAGATTTCGTGATGGATCTCGATCAGGCTGTTCAAGCTGCCCGTACTGCATATGCAGTAGCCCGGCCCCTGAGTGCTAGCTGGGCCGATCGCGCTCGCCGCGTCATGCCGGGCGGCAACACGCGATCGGTGCTCCAGTTCGACCCGTTTCCATTTCGCGTTGAACGGGCCCAAGGCCGCTTGCTCTTCGATATCGACGGGTACGAGTACCTCGACCTGCTCGGCAACTACACCGCCGGCTTGCTCGGCCACTCCCCCGAACCAGTCCTTGCCGCCGTACGCGCCGCGCTCGAGCGCGGGTGGTCGCTCGGCTCCGTCCACAGTGACGAAGTCCGGCTCGCCGAGTTGATTGTCGATCGTTTCCCGTCAATCGACCAGGTGCGTTTCACCAACTCCGGCACCGAGGCCAACCTCATGGCTCTCGCCGTCGCCACCCATCACACCGGTCGCTCGAAGATCGTGGTGTTCGAGAACGGGTACCACGGCGGCGTTATCACGTTTGGCTCAGGCCCAAGCCCGGTCAACGTCCCGCACGACTGGCTGATCCTTCCCTACAACGACAGGGCAGCTTTCGAGGTTGCAATGGCTGAGCACGGCAATCAGGTCGCTGCCGTGCTCGTCGAGCCGATGCAAGGTTCGGGTGGCTGCATCCCGGGCGACCCCGAGTTCCTCGCTGCCCTGCGTTCCGCGGCGACTCAGCACGCCAGCGTGCTCATCTTCGACGAGGTCATGACCTCCCGACTCTCGGTCGGTGGCGCCCAGGAACAGCTCGGTATTACGCCCGACATGACCACACTCGGCAAATACCTTGCCGGCGGGCTCAGCTTCGGCGCCTTCGGAGGCCGAGACGACCTGATGGCCGCATTCGACCCGCGCCGTGGCGGCACGCTCGGCCATGCCGGCACGTTCAACAACAACGTGGCGTCGATGGCAGCCGGGGTCGCTGCTCTCACCGAAGTGCTCGACGCCGACATCCTCCGCGCAACAAACCGTCGGGGTGACAACCTCCGCGACCGCCTCAACGCAGTCTTCGCCGACCACAAGGTGCCGATGTGCGTCACCGGTGTCGGTTCCCTGATGAACATCCACGGCATCGCCGGCCCGGTGGCCTCAGCGCGCGACCTCGCCGACTCCGACGACCGCCTCAAGGAACTCCTCTTCTTCCACCTGCTCACCGCCGGCATCTACACCGCTCGTCGTGGCTTTATCGCCCTGTCGATTGAGATCACTGATACAGATGTCGAGGGAGTCGTCGCCGCAGTCGAGTCGTTCTGCGTGGCATGAACGCCAGACCGAGGCTCAGCGGTCGGTGTCGAAACCGAGTCGCGTGATCTGAGCGACAAGGGAGCGGACTCTCATGTCGCCGCAGACGTCGGCTCAGCACAACACCGAGTCAGCGCGCCGATCGATGCCCATTGCTCCTCCTTGACCTGGAAAAGCTCGGACTCGATCTGCGACAGCGATGAGATGTCGACGGCGATCCCGGTGGTTTCATTCATCGTGCCGTTGACCTCGTAACGCGGCGTGTCCGTGAGTTCAACCGGCACACGGTCGCGGATGAATGCCGTACGAGAGGTCGGATCTCGATGGGGAACGGCATGCTCTGCTCGACCATGGAGACGACCACGGTGGCATCGCCGACGGCGATCTTCCACGTGCGTCCAAACCAGGTGAGCGAGTGAACCACCTCGTGCGACGTGTCGCTCGTTTTCCGGAGCCACCAGCGCGCTCTGCATTTGCTTCGTGACAGGGGCACCGTCCGTTGCACTATTACCGTTGCCGCCCAATTTCCACGGCGTGGGCTGTTCAGCCTCGGTGCGCTGCGTAAAGAAACATTTGTCAGTAAGAGCCCGATTGATAGCCACAGCTCTGACCTGACGACTGTGACCTGCCGCTCTGAAGAATCCGCGAACACTCTGCGGGACAACCCTTGGCGAAACTGGCGACAGTCTCGTGTAGAAGTTCGTTTACCGTGCAGACCCTGCGGGACCTTATTTTGAGGGAGGGTCGCGTGATTTACGGTCGAGTAGAGCTAGCCAGTTTCGTGCGCGAGTTTGCTCACACCCTGACAAGAGACTTTCCGATTCAGGCCATTCTTGATCATCTGGCCGAACAGATCACAGAAGTTCTTGCAGTCACCGGTGCCGGAGTCACCCTGATTTCACACGACTTAAATCCGCAGTACATCGCAGCGTTGGACGATGCTTCGCTGGCCTTCGCGCGGCTGCAATCAGAGCACGCTGACGGCCCGTGCATCTTGGCGTATCAGTCCGGTCAAACGCTCGCAGTTCCCGACCTGATGGTCGACGATCGCTTTCAACTCTTTGGGCCAGCAGCGCGCGCCGAAGGCCTGGCTGACGTCGTCTCGGCATGTCTGACCAACGCCAAAGCACGCGAACAGGCCGATGCTGCATCGGATACATACCTGCAGGACGCACTGCACGATCCGCTGACGGGACTGCCCAACCGTACGCTGCTCATGGACCGTGTATACGAGGCGAATCAGCGCGCGAATCGTTCACGGCTGACCACCGTCTGTTCTTCGTCGGCCTCCACCGACTCAAGTTGATCAACGACCAGCACGGCCGTCACGTCGGCGATGGACTCCTCATCGCAGTCGCTCGACGGTTTTCTACGATCTTGCGAGCAGCGGACACGGTCATTCAAATATCTGGTAGCGAGCTCGTCTTCTTGTGCGAGGACCTGCCCCACCCAGCCGAGGCCGACAACATTGGGGCGCGCATCAACAAGGCCTTCGAGCAACCGTTCGTGGTCGATGGCCTCCGGTTGTCGATGTCAGCGAACATCGGCATTGCCGTCGAAGGCCCCGGCGAGAAAGTCTCAGCCGAGCTCATCATGCAAGCAGATACAGGGACGCTGTGGGGAACAGATACACGCACCGACCATTTCCGCGGGCACAACACCGCCTTGTTTGAACAGCGGTCTGAGCTGAAGAACAAGCTCGCTCTCCTCACTAATGACAACGACACCAATGACACCGGCAACGTGGCGACACGTCGTCTAATTCGCATTCTGACTCGCTCGATCGACGATGTCACAGCGCAGATCGTTTCGTCCAATGTGGGTCTCGTTCATTCGTACACCCGCCGCTTTGACAGAACCGCGTCGGCCGATGAGCGCTCCAACTTTGAGTCGGCCGGCCTACTCGGTCTGATGCGAGCCGTTGACAGCTACGACCCAGAATCCGGAGGTTTCAGTCAGTGGGCCTTCAGGCCAATCCGGCGTGAGGTTCTGAAGACAGTTCGCGATACCGACCATCAGTACATATCTCTCGACGACTTCGAAAAATGTCCGGCAATCATGCGGGCACTCCGACAACTCGGACACACCAACAAGTCCCACCGTCCGCCAACCGAAGAAGCCGCCGCACTTGCCGGAGTCACGATTGCACAGGCCACTCGAGTAATCGCTCCGCCGCAGATCAGTTCGATCGACCAGTCGGCCGCCGGTGTCGATGGCACTCCACTCGCCGATCTCATCGAGTCGCCCGACTGCTCGCCTGAAGCAACGGTAATCTCTCAGTTGACGGTCGAAGCGCTGGAGACCGTCGCACTGCAAGTCCTGGATCCCCGATCGCGGTACGTCATCATCCGACGCTTCGGCCTCGACGACGAACCAAGCGAGACACTCGCATCCATCGGCCTGACGCTCGGCGTCTCACGGGAGGCCGTTCGCCAGATCGAAGCAAAGGCACTTGCCCGGTTGCAGCATCCCACCTTGGTGCGCAGGCTCAGCGATCCCGGTAACAACCAACCACGCCCACGTCATAAGATTGCCACGTAGCATCGCCACCGAGACAACGGCTCTGGCCATCATGGCCGTGCATTGTTGGAACTCGACGACGACCGCATCGGCACCGGCACCGGGCACGGGGCCCTACGAATCGGCGATCTGCTCCGAGGGTGACGCGATCAGGGCGACGCCGCCTGCCACCACTGCATGATCGCCAAAATCTCGACAGGCTTCTGCCAGCGTCATGGCCAACTGATGCTCATCGCCGACGCGCACACAGTCCACGAGTAAGGCAGCCGCGCCGACCGATGCTGCAGAAGCAGAGCCATAAGACACCGCTCGGTCAAAGACCTGAGGAATCGTGCGGACCCCCTCGGCGTACGTCAGGCCGTTGCCCAGCACGACTTCGAATTGGCGCAAAGCGAATACCCCGAGCACCACGACCAGATCTGCGGTCTCCGACACACGTACCGGCTTAAGCGACTGCGCGTCGACGGCGGCGCAGTTTCGAAATGACCTGTCAGGATTAATAAGGCTCACCGCCTCGGCTAATACGTCGTGAAGCGTCTCGGGAACGAGGTGCCGCCGTTGCGTCAGGTACGGCACAGTCCGAGATGTCGCGACAAAAGCACAGAGGCTTCTCGCACCCGGGTCGACAGCCGTGCGGTGATCACACGTCGCGACGGTTGTTGACCACGATGCCGATGATCACGAGGGCCAGCGACACGATGCCAAAGAACACACCGCCGTAGATCCGTCCGCCCGGCGCGTTGTCAGCATCTGGGATCACGAGAGCAAACGCCGAGCTGTACGGCAGCACCTTCTGCGGGTCATCGACACCGGCCAACGACAGCACGCCAGTCAGGATTCCCTCAATCAGTAACGGCCAGAGGATGATGATCGACACGGCGGCAGGGCCGTTCCGCAACAGGAGCCCGAGGCCGAATCCGAAGAGTGCAAGCAGACCTGCGAGGACGATCACGCCGAAGAATGAAGCAAGCGATCCGTCGTCGCCAGAGAGACCGACACTCGCACCTCGACCGTTGATCAACACGCTGCCGACCACATACGAGATCGACACGGCGACGGCGCCCACGGCCAGACCAAACAGGACCGACACGATCGCCTTGGCTGTGAAGACCTTCGGCCGGTTCGGTGTCGCTGCCAGAGTCGGCCGAATGGTGTTGTGCGCAAACTCGGAGGTGATGCCGAGTGATGTTCCGACCCCCACCATCATCGCCACGAGAATCGAGAAGCCACCGATCAGGCTCATCAGGTCTTCGTTGTCAAAGAACTCGGGGTCAGAGGCGAGCAGGCCAACCAGGCTGGTGATCACGACGAGTCCGATCACCGCACCAAACGGCAGCCAGATGTTGAGGCGCACGGTGCGCAGCTTGAAGAATTCTGAACGCAGCAGATTGATCATGACTGGCCCTCCGTCAAAGGCGGCGTCAAAGGCGGCGTCAAAGGCGGCGTCAAAGGCGGCGTGAAGGGAGCCGTCGTGGAGTACTCCTGTGCACCAGCCGTCGCGCGGAGGAACGCTGCTTCGAGGGAATCGAGCTGCGTAGCCAGCTCGTGTAGCACGATGTTGTTGTTTGCCGCGACCTGCCCGACTGCTGCGGCATCGATGCCACGAATGTCGGCTCGTGGCGTCCCGGTGGTCGGGTCGTTATCGATGCGCGTGACGCCGTCGGCTGACGACCCGACAGCGCTGATCAGTAATTCGAGTTGCGGTGAGGCGACGCGCGTCCACTTGTTGGAGTGGCGGTCGACGAACTCGTCGACCGAGCACTGTTCAATCAGTTGACCGCGCCCGATGACGACAAGGTCATCGGCCATCAGCGCCATCTCAGCAAGCAGGTGGCTGCTGACGAGCACCGTCTTGCCGGCTCGGGCGAAATACGTGAGGATGTCGCGAATCCAACGAATGCCTTCAGGGTCGAGGCCGTTGGCCGGCTCGTCGAGGATGATCGTGCCGGGGTCACCGAGCATCACACCGGCCAAACCCAGCCGTTGCCGCATGCCGAGCGAGTACCCCTTGACGCGCCGGTTGGCTGCGTCGGCCAGCCCGACCAGGGCGAGCGATTCGTCGACACGCGCTGCATCAATCCCATTCGACATCGCCATCCACCTGAGGTGGTTTCGGCCGGTCCGCCCAGGATGTACGTATCCCGCGTCGAGCAGCGACCCCACTTCGAAGAGCGGGTTTTCGATCGAGCGGTAGGCCCGCCCACCAAACGTTGCCGTGCCGGACGAGGCCAGGTCAAGGCCGAGCATGCAGCGCATCGTGGTGCTCTTACCCGACCCGTTTGGGCCGAGAAAGCCCGTGACTCGGCCAGGTGACGCGCTGAAGCTGAGGTCGTTGACAGCTGCGACGTCGCCGAAGCGCTTGACGATGTTCCGAACTTCGATCACCCAGTCACCGTAGGTCACCAACATGGAGGAATCAGATGCACAAAGCCTCGGTGCTTCTTGGTGGCGGCGACTCAGCGAGACTGTGACATGGCTGACTATGACCTTCTGATTCGCGGCGGTTCGGTGATCGACGGGACGGGGACCGACGAACGAATTGCCGACATCGCCGTCACTGATGGCGTCATCGTCGCCGTGGGCGCCGACCTCGAGGGCACGGCCGACACGGTGGTCGACGCATCGGGCCTCCTCGTTATCCCCGGAATCGTCGACATCCATGCTCACTACGACGGTCAGGCCACATGGGATTCGCGGATGCACCCGTCGTCGTGGCACGGCGTCACCACAGCGGTCATGGGTAACTGCGGTGTGGGCTTTGCCCCCGTGGTCGCTGCGAACCACAACAAACTCATTGAGCTGATGGAGGGTGTCGAAGACATTCCTGGCGCAGCTCTCCACGAAGGGCTGCAGTGGAACTGGAGCACCTTCGGTGAGTTCCTCGACGCGGTCGATGAACGACCGCACGACATCGACATCGCGGCGCAAGTCCCCCACGGAGCGCTGCGACTTCACGTGATGGGCGAGCGCGGCGCCAACCACGAAGACGCCACCGCCGACGACATCGCAGCGATGGCCGAACTCGCCCGCGAGGGCATCGAAGCCGGTGCCCTCGGGTTCACCACGAGCCGAACGCGTAATCACAAGACGTCGACGGGCGCATACACGCCAACGCTGACGGCTGCACCCGACGAACTGATCGGCATCGCCGAGGGCGTGGGCGCTGCGGGTACCGGCGTTCTCCAAGTGGTGTCGGACTTTCTCGATGTCGATGCCGAATTCGCGACGTTGCGAGCAATGATGGAGCGCTCGGGTCGGCCGCTGTCCATCTCGGTCGTCAGGAACCCGATGGCGCCCGATGACTTTCGAGTCTGGCTCAGCCACATCAGTGCGGCACGCGCCGATGGCCTCGAGTTGACCGGCCAGGTGGCAGCGCGCGCCGTCGGCTTGATCCTCGGCCTGGAATGCACACTCAATCCGTTCCTCACCAACCCCGTCTACCGCGAGATCGCCGACCTCCCGCTGGCCGACAAGGTCGCTCAGCTGCGCGATCCCGACTTTCGAGCCCGGCTCTTGACCGCAGCAGGTGAACGTTCGAAGGCCAAGCTCGGCGGCAACCTCATCGGGCGGTTCGATTTGTTATTCGAAATGGCCAACGAGCCCGACTACGAGCCATCACTCGACGATTCCATTGCAGCTCAGGCCGACCGGGCCGGCGTCACCTCTGAGGAATTCGCACTCGACGTAATGCTCGACAACCGCGGTGCCGGCGACGGCAAGGGCTTGATCTACCTACCCTTCCTCAACTACGTCGACGGTGCGCTCGACGGCCTGCACGAGATGCTCAGCCACCCGTTCACGGTGCCAGGCCTCGGCGACGGCGGGGCCCACGTCGGCACGATTTGCGACGGATCCTTTCCGACGACCCTGCTCGCCTACTGGGGCCGCGATCGCAAACGGGGCACCTTGCCACTCCCGTACCTCGTGCAGCAGCACTGCCGCGACACCGCCCAAACGGTCGGCCTGTTCGACCGCGGCGTACTCGCTTCCGGCTACCGAGCCGACATCAACATTGTCGACTACGACAACCTTCGGCTGCACAAGCCGGAGATCGTTGCCGACCTCCCAGCAGGTGGCAAGCGGCTGTTGCAGCGCGCCGACGGGTGGGCGCACACTTTCGTCGCCGGTGTCGAGACCTACCGCAACGGCGCGCCCACCGGCGCCCTCCCGGGCCGCCTGATCCGCGGCGCCCAACCTGCACCCACCCACTGAAATCACGGACGCCACGCCGTCTCGCCCGGCCGGCTCGCCAGCCATCTACGGTGGTACGCATGGTCGAACTCCGTAGAGCAGGCGACGTCTTCGTCGCGACGATGAACGACGGCGAGAATCGCTTCAACCCCACCTCGGTGGCCGCGTGGAACACGGTGCTCGACGAGGTCGAAGCCAGTGCGGCCAAGCCTGATGCGCCGTGCGCTCTGGTCACGATCGGCACCGGAAAATTCTTCTCAAACGGCATCGACCTCGACTGGCTCGGCGCTGCGTTCCACGACCCAGAAATCGCCGATCCGATGGCGATGGTTGCCGACATGCAGCGCATGTGGGCCCGCGTGATGTCGTTGCCAGTTCCCACGATCGCTGCAGTCAACGGCCACGCATTCGCAGGTGGGGCCATGTTTGCACTCGCCCACGATCAGGTGTTGATGCGCGAAGACCGCGGGTACTGGTCCGTCAACGAGTTGCTGTTGAAGATGCGATTCACACCGGGCATGCAGGCGCTGCTGTCGGGCCGATTGCCGATCCAGACCGCCCGCAGGGCCATCCTGACCGCCCATCGATTCAACGGCCCAGAGGCGCTGGCTGGCGGCATTGCAGATGCGCTCCATGACGAAAGTGGCCTGGTTCCAGCCGCAATCGAGCTGGCCCAAACGTTGTCACCAACAGCACACAAGACGCTCAACATCTTGAAAGAAGATCTCTTCGCCAAGACACTCGCCTGCTTGCGATCAGGCGCTCCACCCAACGCCTTTTGACTGCGATACCGGCTGACTGCGATACCGGCTGACTGCGCACGACTACTGCGATGTGCCGAAGACTTGCACCCAGTACATGCGGCCGGACGCATCGGGTTCAGCAACGATGCCAATATGGGTGAAGTTGCCGTTCACAACATTTGCCATGTGGAGTTCACTGTTCATCCATCCGATCACAACCGACTCCGGAGTCCGAAAGCCACAGGCGAGATTCTCGCCCGCTGCTCGGTAGTTGAAGCCGGTGCTCTTGATTCGATCGAACGGGCTCGACCCATCAGTGCCAGTGTGCGAGAGGTTCAAACAGCCCTGGCTGAACTGGTCAGCAAAGTGCGCTTCGGCAGCTTGCGTCAACTGCGGATGCAGCGAAAGCGGCGCAACGCCACGACTCGCGCGCTCGGCGTTGGTCAGATTTAAGATTGCCACCACCTCAGCCGACGGCCCAGCAGGCACGGCAGCAGGCGGCGGAGTCGGACGTGGGGCCGGCGTCTGCAACCGTTGGGCCGACTGGAAGCCACCACGCTGAAACTCTGCAGCATGGGTAATCGGCTCTGGCGACGGTGCGCCAATCGCATCAACAATCGATGCGCTGGAGAAACCAACCGCTGCCACAGCGCACGTCGCCGTGAGTGCGATGCTCCAGATGCCGTTTAACTTCATACTGAGGCTTCGGACGAAGCCCAGATGCACTCAAGTTAAGCTTCCCTCAATTTCAATTGCAGCAGCCGCGCAATGTCACAACAAGAGGCGCACAAGCGCAGTTGTAACCGCTGCGACCAATACGACAACGACGAATGGGGCCCGTCGCCAGAGCGCGATCCCGGCCACGACGACACCGACGAGACGTGCATCAACCGAGATTGATGAACCGGCACCCACCGTCGACACCAGCGTCAGCGCTGCGAGTAAGGCGGCCGGCAGGAGATCAACGAGGCCCTGGACCCTGACCGGCAACGAACGGGCACCCAGCACCAGTGGTCCCGCCGACTTGAGCGCGTAGGTCCCGAGAGTCATGACGATCAGCACTGCCACCGCGTCACTCATCGCCGGGCCCGTCGAGCACTGCTGACGTCTGTCGGCCTGCAACGAGCACACCGGCGATGGCCGCCAAGATCGGCACGCCTGGCGGCGCTATCGGCACAAGCACCAGGGCAATCACTGCGCCAGCGAGTGCGACTCGCAGCTGCGGACGTTGCCGCAGTCGTGGCCAGAGGAGGGCGAGGAAGGCGGCCGGGCCTGCCGCATCGAGGCCCAAATCGCTAATCAGGTCGCCAGCATCCGAAAGAACCAGATGACCGACCACTGTGGTGATGTTCCAAACCAGAAACACGCCGATTCCTGCGCACAGGTATCCATACCGTCGTAGCGCCAGGTCGGTGGTTGAGGTGCCGACTGCGGTCGACTCGTCGATCATCAGCTGCGACATCGCTGCACGCTGCCAGAGTGCGCCCGTAAGGGCCGGCGCCATGATCACCCCGAAGGCGAGCGAACGGACGTTGAGTAAGAGGCCGGCGATTGCTGCCGACGCGATCGAGCCGCCATCGCCAAGTATCTCCGCCGCGGCGAATTGCGAACTCCCGCCAAAGATCAGCGTCGAGAATCCGATCGCTTCGAGGAGTGTGAACCCGGCGGTAGCCGCCGACGCACCAAACACGATGCCGAACGGGGCCACCGCTGCAACGATCGATGCAGCCTGCCGCCGAATCATTCGCCGCTTTGCAGCCTGTTGCTGATCTCCAGCTGGTTCGCCCACCACACCATTGTGGGGTCAGTGCCAGGTCGTCACACGCACACTGCGGCTGACCCGAAAGCAATGCCAGCCCCTCCAGCCCCTCCCAAACCCTTCTAAAAACCTCCGAAAACCTCCGAAAACCTCCGAAAACGAGACCATTGCACCGCGCTGGCGATACTTAGTGGTCTCAGTTTCTGGATGTGCGAGCGGCGTCACCGAAACTGGGATCAAGACGCTTCCGGGGAGCAGAGAGTCGATCTCCATTTCGAGGCGCCGATAGCTTTCCGGACATGCTCGGACCCGCGGCAAGACCGGATCGCGTCGTTCCCCGGCCGAACAACACCTTCAAGCCACGACGGCGTGCCTTGTCAGAACAGCGGCAGGCCGAGTTCGAAATGTGGTTGGAGCAATGGGGTCTCGACCAGAACGGCGAGCTCCTCGACTGGAACGAGGTGTTCGGTGGGCTCCCTGTCGTGCTCGATATTGGCTTCGGTCGCGGCGAAGCCACGATCGACATGGCTCGGGCCAACTCGGACATGGCGATCGTTGGAATCGAGGTCCACACGCCAGGTGTGGTTGCCGTGCTCGACGCCATCGAGAACGACCCGCTGCCACACGTTCGCGTAGTCCACGGGGACGTGCTCCGCTTTTTACTACGGGTTCCGCTCGACTCACTTGCGGGTGTGCGCGTCTACTTCCCTGATCCGTGGATGAAGCAGCGCCAGCACGCTCGGCGCCTCGTGCGATCTGACGTGGTCGGAGCCTTGATCGACCGGCTCGAGGTCGGCGGCCAACTCCACCTGTCAACCGACATTGCGGATTACGCCGAGCAGATGGCCGAGGTGTGCGACGCCGAGAACCGGCTCGACGGTGGCATCGTGTCGCGCCCCGCCTGGCGCCCGCTTACCCGGTTCGAACAGCGCGGCCTCGACGCGGGCCGCCCACCCACCGACTTCATCTACACCCGCCGCATCTGACCCTTTAGCCACATCATTTGCAGAAACTGAGACCAACGCAACGCTGCAAGGGTGCGCATCCGTCTCCATTTCGGTAAGTTTTAGTTGTGCCCGCAAGGATATGTCGCTAAGCTACCCGGATGGCCTCGATCCTCCAGACGTTCCAACTCGGCACACAATGGCCGACGCTTGACCCGTTCCTGTTCTGCGCACACCACCTCGACGACTACCCCAATGGCACGGTCGAACTTGAGCCTGATGCGTCGCTGAACTCACGCAACATCGGTCAGGACTTCGACGGCATTGACGGATGGAACATGTACCACGGCAAAAACGTGCCGGGCTTCCCGCAGCATCCGCACCGCGGCTTCGAGACAATCACCTATGTGCGCACCGGCGTGTGCGATCACAGCGACTCGATGGGCGCCACAGCACGTTTTGGGCGCGGCGATACGCAGTGGATGACCGCCGGCAAGGGCATCGTCCATTGCGAGATGTTCCCGATGCTCAACCGCGATCGGCCCAACCCACTCGAACTGTTCCAGATCTGGCTCAACCTGCCCGCTGCCGACAAGATGGTCGACCCATACTTCACAATGCTGTGGAGCCAAGACACCCCGACGGTTGTCGAGGTCGGGCCCGACGGCCAACTGGTCGACGTCACCGTGATCGCCGGGTCGCTGGCTTCTCGTGATGGCGGTGATGCCGTCACCGCCCAGGCCCCACCTCCCAACTCATGGGCTGCCCGCTCTGAAGCCGACATCGCGGTCTGGCACCTCCGCTTCGACCCTGGTGCATCGTGGACCATGCCAGCTGCGACGGGCGCCGACACAAACCGGATCCTCTATGCATTCACTGGTTCAACGGTCACGGTCAACGGCGAAACAATCGAGGCTGGCACCGGCGCCGTGGTCGACGCCTCCAAAGCGCTCGAATTGGTCGCTGGCTCTGGCGACGGTGACGTCTCCGGCATCGAGATCATGGTGCTCCAGGGTCGCCCAATCGGCGAGCCGGTGGCACGGTATGGACCCTTCGTCATGAATACCGACGAAGAGATTCGTCAGGCATTCTCCGACTACCAACGCACCGAATTCGGTGGCTGGCCGTGGCCCAGCAACGATCCGACGCACGGCAGCGAGGAAGGCCGATTTGCCCACCACGCTGACGGACAACTCGAGCGTTTCGACCTCGACGCACCCGCACCGGTACGAACATCGACACCGACGTCCTGACATTCCACTGATCACTACTGCCTGGAACCGTGACTCGTTCCAGGCAGAATGAGCCGATGACCGTTTTACACGATCTGCTTGCCGAACGAGGCACCCTGCTCATCGACGGTGCCATGGGCACCGAACTGTTCGCGCGTGGCCTCGGCTCGGGCGATCCGCCGGAAATGTGGAACATCGACCATCCTGACCGTGTCACCGCCGTGCACACCGATTACATCAACGCCGGATCAGACATCTTGCTGACTAACTCGTTCGGCGGCACCGGGTTTCGGCTGAAGCTGCACAAGCTTGACGATCGATGCATCGAGTTGAACCGCGCCGCAGCCCAGGTGACGCGCGCCGCTACCGACGCACACTTTGAGGCGACCGGACATCGGGTGCTCGTTGCCGGGTCCATGGGTCCGTCCGGTGAGTTGCTCGTACCAATGGGCACGATGACGCCGGCGACCTGCGCCGATGCTTTTCGCGAGCAGGCCATCGGCCTCGCGGAGGGCGGCGCCGACATCTTGTGGATCGAAACGATGAGCCATCTCGACGAGGTCGCCGCGGCCGTCGAAGGCGTTCGTTCGGTGAGCGATCTCCCGATCTGTACCACGCTCAGCTTCGACACTGCCGGGCGCACGATGATGGGTGTCACCGGTGCTGATGCCGTCAACCGGCTGGCCGAAATCGGTGTCACTGCGATCGGCGCGAACTGTGGGAACAACCTGGCCGATACGGAAGCAGCGCTCACCGAGATGCGAGCAGCCAACCCCGACATCCTGCTGATCAGCAAGGCCAATGCTGGCATGCCCGAGTGGCACGGCACCGAACTCCACTACTCAGGTTCACCCGATGTCATGGCCGCCCACGCAATCCGCCAGCGCGATGCTGGTGTCCAGATCATTGGCGCCTGCTGCGGGAGCGCACCTCGCCACCTGCACATGATGCGTCAGGTACTCGACGGCGACATCCCAGTGCCCGAGGTCGAATTCGAAGTCGCGACCGTGCGTCAGGTCAGCAAAGGCCGCGTCCGCACCGGCCGTCGCGCCCAGCGCCCGACTGATTGACACGTCCCACCGACACAAGCAATCGGAGTGCGCTGAACGCCCCGAGTGGAGTCAGTCGTCGGTCAGATGCGGGCGCGGAGTGATGCGGCGATTGCGGCGACATCGCGTGCGGATTCACCCGGCTCACCCATCACGGTGAGGTGACCCATTTTGCGGCCAGGCCGAGGTTCCGTCTTGCCATAGAGATGCAGCTTGGTCGCGGGGTGCGTGAAGACCGTTGCCCAGTCGGGCTCGCCGTTGCCCCACAGGTCACCGAGCAGATTGACCATCGCGACTGCGGGGCTGGTCATCGACGTGTCGCCTAAACCGATGCCACAGATCGCCCGGATCTGCTGCTCATACTGGCTGGTCACGCTCGCATCGAGCGTCCAGTGCCCACTGTTGTGCGGCCGAGGTGCGATCTCGTTCACGAGCAACTCGAGTTCGCCGACTGCATTCTGAACAACGAACATCTCGACGGCGAGTACACCGACATAGTCGAGCCGCTCAGCGATTTCGACCGCGAGCCGTTCCGCTGCACTCGTGAGATCAGCATCGATGGTTGCCGGCACGATTGATCCATCGAGAATGCCAGCGGCGTGGGTGTTCTCGGCGACCGGCCATGTGACGGTCTCTCCGGTCGCTGACCGCGCGACAAGCACGCTGACTTCGGTGTCAAGATCGAGAAGCGTCTCGACGACGCACGCAACATTGCCGACGTCGTTCCACGCATCTTCGACTTCGTCGAGCCGGTCGATTCGAATCTGCCCCTTGCCGTCGTAGCCGAGACGCGCGGTCTTGACGACCGCGGCCCGATCAGTATGCAACTGCTTACTGACGGTGTCGATCGGATGCGCTTCGTCGACAATCGCGAACGGGCCAACCGGAAAACCGGCAGTACGAAGGAACTGCTTCTCGGCAATCCGATCCTGTGCGATCCGCACGGCACTAGCCGACGGAGCGACTCGTATCGATCGCTCAAGACGATCCAGGCCCGCGGCGGGCGGGTTTTCAAACTCGGTGGTGACCACGTCGCATTCAGATGCCAAACGGTCAAGGGCATCGCTGTCGTCGTAGGCGGCAACCAGATGGACATCAGCTATCGCCCCGGCTGGGGCATTCGGGTCTGGATCGAGGACGATCGTCCGGTAGCCCATCAACTTTGCGGCAACGAGTGCGTACCGGCCGAGCTGGCCGCCGCCGAGCATGCCGATCGTGGCAGGAGGAACGATGATATGGCCGTTCATGTTGGCGGCAACGTCGAATTGGCAGCTTGGTCGCGCCGATCGGCCCGGTACTGCAGCAGTGCGTCGTGTAGTTCGTTGTCGGTACTGGCCAGCATCGCGACGGCGAACAGCGCCGCGTTGATCGCGCCGGCCTCGCCGATGGCAAACGTGGCTGTCGGGACGCCGGCGGGCATCTGCACGATCGAGTAAAGCGAGTCCTGTCCCGAGAGGTGACGCGAGGCCACGGGGACGCCGAGTACAGGAACGGTGGTCTTGGCAGCAAGCATGCCGGGGAGGTGTGCGGCGCCGCCCGCACCGGCGATGATCGCCAGCAAGCCCTGCCCGCGTGCTGCCTCGGCGTAAGCGAACATCTCGTCGGGCATGCGATGCGCGCTGACCACCTGCGCCTTGTGCGTGACGCCGAAGTGATCAAGCGTTTCGACTGCTTTCGACATCGTCGGCCAGTCGCTCGACGATCCCATTACGACACCGATCAACGGTTGCTCATTCTGCGTATCAGGCACAAGGCGCAGGTTAGGCCAGGTGGGTGAGAAGTCAGTCGATTGCGACGTCGGGGGCAACGAACGCGGCCGGTGCTTCGATGGCTCCGCTGCCACCCGAGTTCAGGCTCCGACCGAAGTAGAAGATCCCGGCCATCACCGCAACGAACACGATTCCGACGAGTAACCACTCCACCATCGGAGAAATGCGTTTGCTGCGACCCACGCCGGTGTTGTGGGTTGTCGGTCGACCCTTGGGCTCCGTGTACCCCTTCTTACCAACTCGTGGTTCGCGGTCTGCTTCAGTCGACGCCATAGGACTCACACCCAATCAGACTTCACTACGCGCGCACAAGCGACATCGCGCATGTTTTCCGAACCAGTCGTCAAGCAGGGCCATCGCATTATCTGCGCAACATGGCCTCAACCGGGCCGGGACGTCCGGGTACGTTCAGCTAGCAGTGCCATTTCGATGGCTGCCAACGTTGCTTCCTCACCGACATTGTGACCGCCCGCCGGTTCACTTCGCGCCAATGCTTGGCTCATGTTCTCGACGGTGAGGATGCCCATTCCAATCGGGATACCGGTCGCAATCTGGACCTGCATAATCCCCTGCGCACAACCTTGGGACACAAGTTCGTAGTGCGTTGTCTCACCGCGAATCACCGCACCCAACACCACGACTGCATCAACCCCACCCGACTCAATGAGCGCCCGAGCAACGAATGGCAACTCGAAAGCGCCGGGGGCCGTGGCGACGTGCGCGACGGCACCGGTTGCGCTAATCGCGCGGTGCGCACCCGCAGTCAGTCGATCGACGATCTCGTTGTTCCAGCGCGCACTGACGACGCCGACAACAAAGTTGGTGGCATCGAGATCAGGAGGGGGTGCGGGTCGGAAATCAGGTGCGGCCACGTGAGGCATCTTCCACGCTTGGCTCAGCGAAGTCCAATAAATGACCCATTCGCTCACGCTTCGTGCGCAGATAGTCGATGTTGTCGGGGTTCGGCGTCGACTCCAGCTGCACCCGTTCGACAATCTCCAGACCGAAGCCTTCGAGACCGCCATACTTCGCTGGGTTATTGGTGAGGAGACGCATCTGAGTCACACCGAGGTCAACGAGAATCTGCGCCCCTATGCCGTACTCGCGACTGTCGACCGGAAGGCCAAGTTCGAGGTTGGCATCGACGGTGTCGCGACCTTGCTCCTGCAGTTCGTAGGCACGTAGCTTGTGCCCGAGGCCAATGCCGCGGCCTTCGTGACCGCGCAGGTACACGACGGCGCCATGGCCCGCTTTAGCGATCTGGCGCATCGATACTTCGAGTTGCAGGCCGCAGTCGCAGCGGCGGGAACCAAACACGTCTCCGGTCAGGCATTCGCTATGGACGCGCACAAGTGCGGGCTCGCCATTGGTGAGGTCGCCAACGGTGAAGGCGAGGTGTTCGATGCCGTCGAGCGTCGACTCGAACGCATGGCAGGTGAACTGCCCCCACTCGGTGGGCATGTTTGCCTCGGCAATACGCCGGACGAGCTTCTCGTTGCGACGGCGATAGCGGATCAGGTCGGCAATGGTGATCATCACCAGGCCGTGCTCGGCAGCGAACTTGGTGAGTTCGGGGACCCGCGCCATCTCAACCTTGTCAGCCGTAACGATCTCGCACAGCAGCCCGGCGGGCTCGAGTCCAGCGAGCATCGGGAGGTCGACGGACGCTTCGGTGTGGCCGGCGCGTTTCAGGACGCCACCCGCCCTCGCTTCCAGCGGAAGGATGTGGCCCGGTCGAGCGAGGTCGTCTGGTTTAGTGGTGCTACTGATCAGTGCCTGAATCGTGGCCGAGCGATCGCTCGCGCTGATGCCGGTCGATGTCCCATGCTTGTAGTCCACGCTGACAAGGAAGGCGGTCTGCATGCTCTCAGTATTCTCAACGACCATCGGGTCAAGCCGGAGTTCACGGGCCCGTTCGCTCGTGATCGCGGTGCAGAGGAAACCCGAGGTGTGGTGCAGGAAGAACGCCACCTTCTCGGGCGTGGCGAACTGGGCGGCCATAATCAGGTCACCCTCGTTCTCGCGGTCTTCGTCGTCGACCACGATGACAATCTCGCCGTTGCGAATCGCTTCGATGGCTTCCGGGACTGTGTTGAATACCGAGTTCAGGGCGTTCATGCCATGGCCTCCGTGTTGGAGTTGTTATCGGTATGCCAGGCGAGCAGCTTTTCGATGTGCTTGGCCGTGACGTCGACCTCGAGATTGACGAGATCACCGGGACCCTTGCTGGACAGCGTTGTCACGGCTTCAGTATGCGGGATGATCGCGACGGTGAAGCCATCGTCGAACACGTCGACGACGGTCAGGCTGATGCCATCGACCGTGATCGAACCCTTCTCAACCACGTAGCGCGACAGCTCGCGATCCATCTGGATTCGGAGGTCTGGGGCGGGCTCGATGATCGTGCCGACCGCATCGACGTGCCCGAGGACAAGATGTCCGCCGAGCCGGTCTTGTAACCGAACTGGCCGTTCGAGGTTGACCGGATCGCCGGGGCTGAGCGAGCCAAGGTTGGTTCGGTCGAACGTCTCCGCGCTCACGTCAGCAGCCCACCATCCATCGGCACCATCTGCTGCAGTTTTCCATTCGACGACGGTCAAGCAGCACCCGTTGACAGCGATCGAAGCGCCGAGCGCTACATCTGTTAAAACGTCGTTCGCCTTGATGCGCAAGCGCGCCCGTTGACGGTCCAGCTCGATGATTGCACCGAGTTCTTCCACGATTCCGGTAAACATGTTTTTTGACTTCCAGTTCGAGCGCACGCAGGTGCAGACGCAATCTCTGGGGATCCGGGGGCGGCTGTTCCGAGCGTGTGCACAGACAGGGCAGATCGCCCCGCCAGTGCGTCGGCGCAGGCAGACGCACCCGTCTCCCTCGCTACCATCCGGACTCTGACCGTCGGCTCCTGAATTACACAGGATCAGTCCTCGACTCTCCGGCTTTTCGGTTGCCAGGTCTGTTGAGGAGTCGTGGGCTCTCACCACCGGTTGGGATTTACACCCGACCCCGCGAGGGTTCGCGGATATGTCAGACGTTACCGCAGGTGTGTCTGCCTGCCATTCTCGAGCTCTGACGTTTCCTCGCTCACCTTCACCTTCACTTCACCGTTCAACCGCTTCCGTTGACCGTCACTCGCTTGCGGAGGACCCCAACGTTGGCTCGCTCACCCGGTGTGATGCCGGCATCAGCGAGGCGATGATCGCAGGCAGCCGCAGTGAACACATCTATCTCGCCACTCCCACGTGCCCGCTTGAAGGCAGCTGCGAACAAGCGCTGCCCTAACTGATCGCTGAGGCCACTCACCTCGAACGTCCTGATCACCACGAAAGTGAGCGCCGCGTCAAACCCGGCCGGACCCCCGGACGCATTAGTCCAATCGATCACGACTGGCCCTTCAGCGGTCAGCATCACGTTCAGGGGGTGAAGATCGAGATGCAGGACACTGTCGTCGCGACGCTTCGCCGCTGCAGCAGTCGTCGGCGTGACCATCCACTCAGGGGCCACAACGTCGTTGATCTGACGTTGCAGGCGCACGAGCAAGTCGGCGTGGGCAAGAACCTTCCAGGGCCGCTGTTCGAGGTCGTCGCGCATGGTGACGCCGTCGATACGTTCCATCACGATGTCGCGCGAAAGGTCGTCGGTCGGACGCGGGTCGAAGACTTCTGGAACGCGCGCTCCGCGACCGGCCCGGGCCTGCTCGAACATGAACCGCATCACCCGTCTTTCGTAGGTCACGAAGTCATGGGGCGCTCGATAGCGACGGAGCACCTTGCCATCACCGATATCGAACACATCGGCTGCGCTGCCGCTTGCGAGGAGTGGGCCAGGACTGTCGTCGCTCAGGGTCATGTCATCCCAACACGTCGTCGAGGGCGTTGAGTGCCCGATCGATATCGGCTTGGCCTGTGTAGTGCACGAACGACAGCCGAACAACGCCGCGATCGACGTCGACACCGAGGCCATTGAGCACCCGGACGGCGTAGTAGTCACTTGCGCTCGTCTGCACACCGCGCTGCACCAGCGCACTGGCAACGGCTGCGGGCTCTTGTTCGAGAGGAAGAAACGCAATCGTCGGACAACGGTGCCCGGGCGCAGCATCAAGTGAGGCGGGACCCAGTAACCGGACATTGTCACGCCCAGCGAGCGCGTCGAGCATCTGCGGGGTGAGTGAGTCTTCCTGCTCGCGCCAGAGCGAGGACACATTGGCGCAGGCCACACGGAGCACATCGCCGTCACTGCCACCGTGCGCACCGTGCAGCAGTTCGACATAGTCGAGGACCGCGCCGGCGGACGCCACCTGCGCATGATCGGGGCCTGCCGGGCTCAGCCTCTTGTCCGGATACCCGGCGTTGAAGAAATGTGCCTGATTGGGCAGCTCGTCGAGCAGTCCGTTCCGCACGACCATCAGCCCCTGATGCACCGAATACGTCTTGTACAGGCTGAAGAGATAGACGTCGGCGTCGAGGGCAGCGACATCGGGGATGCTGTGCGGAGCGAACGAGACTCCGTCAACAATCACTCGTGCGCCGGCGCCGTGGGCCAGCCCGGTGATCTTGGCAACGTCGTTCTCCTGGCCGATGATATTCGAAGCGTGCGGAATGGTGACGAGCTTCGTTGCCGGCGACAGGAGCGAGGCGAACTGATCGATGTCAAGGAGGCCGGTGTCGGGGTTGGTTCGCCACTCCTTGACGGTGGCGCCGACGCGGTCAGCCATCCGTCGGACAGCGCCCGTGTTCGCCTCGTGGTCCTGATTGGTGACGATCACCTCGTCACCAGCGCCGAGCAGATGGCCAAACGCCTCGGCCAGCACGTAGGTGTTCATCGACGTCGACGGGCCGAAGACGATCTCGTCGGTGGCGACTCCAAGTGCCTCGGCCCAGCGCTCACGCGAACGATCCATCTGATTGCCGGCGCGAGCCGATGAGCCGAACTCAGAGTACGGCTGCACCTTCGTGTCGGTGTAATAGGTGGTCAGGGCGTCGATCGTCTGACAGCAGGCAAACGAGCCGCCAGCGTTCTCGAAGAAC
>CAWUXP010000059.1:0-11363 GCA_963926495.1 Candidatus Ilumatobacter herschelensis | reverse complement strand
ACCGCGCACCAAGAACTCGAAGACCTCAACCCCGAAGACGCCACCCTCATCATCACCGGCGGCTAGCTGTCACACTCCGGTCTGACCAAAGTGTGACAGCCACGGCGTGACAGTCGGTGGGCGATCTATGTCGGGGTGTCGGCGAGTGGTGTTTCGGAGAGCACGACGGGCCCGTCGTCGGTGACGAGGATCTGTTGTTCGAGTTTGACCGATTCTCGTCCGCCGGTTTCGCTGGCGAGGCTTTCGACGCAGAGCACCATGCCGGCTTCGATGACGCCGTCGTAGCCGCCGGTGTCGAAGTGATCTTTGGTCAGGATCAGCGGGTATTCGTTGCAGAGGCCGATGCCGTGGGCGATACACGCATTAGTGAGCGAGTGATAGGGCTCGGGTGGGAGCAGCGCGTGTTCGACGATGTCTCGGAAGGCGGTACCAGGTTGCATGAGGCCAATATTGTGTTGGACCTGTTGGTAGGCCGCGTCGTAGATCCGGCGTTGTTCGTCCGTGGGTGCGTCATCGCCGGCAAGCCAGGTGCGTGAGATATCAATTGAGTAGCCGCCAACACCGATCATGTCCGTGTCGAACGCGACGAGATCACCGTTGTCGATGACCTTGTTCGAGCATTCCTGATACCAAGGGTTGGTGTGTTGTCCGGATGTCAGCAGTCGGGTTTCGAACCACTCGCCACCGGATTCGATGTTTGCGGCGTGTAGATGGGACCACAGTTGTTGTTCGGTGATGCCCGTTCGCAGTGCGTCGCGCATTCGCGCGATGCCGTCATCGCAGGCTGCCATCGCGGAGCGAATCATGGCGACCTCTTCGGGCGTCTTAATGACTTTGGCACGGTCAGCAACGGCTTGCCCGTCGATGACGTCGACGCCATGGCGTTCCAATGCGTGGAGTCCGGCTGGGTCGAGGCGGTCGACAGCGAGTCGTCGACGACCCGTCGTGCTCGGGCCGAGCAACGCAACGATCTCGTCAGCCCAGTCGGTCGCGAACTCGTCGACTCGGGGGCCGGCAACGAAGTGGTACCAACTGATGGCGCTGCGGACTTCGGCGACGTTGTGATGCCCGTCAGAGAGGTGCTCGCAACCCTTGAAGTCGAACAGTACGACCGGGCCCACCACAGGCACGTACGCGTATCGACACGGGTTATGCAGGGAGTAGACCAGCATGTTCGACGTGCCGGTCGCGTAGCGGATGTTGATCGGGTCGTAGAACACACCGGCATCGCACTCGGCAGCAGCGAGCGATGCCCGGAGCCGGTCCAGTCGACCCGACTCCAGTGCCGTGGTGTCAGCTGCGGTTGTTCCTGGTGCGGCGGTGTTGCGTGTAGCGGTGTTGAGCGTTGTGGCCGTCACAGCATCAGTCCGTCATTGGACTCGAGCTTGGACTGCTCGGCGACCAGGTGGGCTTCGGTGACCCGGCCGTAGACAGCACGGGTGCGGTCGACGGGGCCGATCACGCCGGGTCGATCGGCGTAACTGAGAACGGCGACGTGGCGATCGGTTGTTCCTGTGACTTTGCCGACCTTGTGCAGTGAGTAACGACCGAGGAAAATCTGGAGGTCGCCGGGACGCAAATCGACCTTGCGGATCGAGGGGTGTTCCGGGTCGGCAAGCACGGCACCAAGGCCATCGATGTTCTCGTCGCCGGGCCGACGCAGATTCGGGACGTAGCAGAACAGGCCACCGGCGTCGGGTTGTTGCGTCATCAGGGTGACGACATATTCGTTCGTGTCATAGTGCCAGGAGAGCTCGTTGCCGGGCGGTACCACCGTGGCGATGAGGCCAGCAAGCGGGTCGGCGTACTCGAAGATGCGTTCAGCGCCGACGCAATCCTTTACGAACGCCTTGAACTTCGGTGACGCGTAGAGCCGGTGCGCGACGGTGTGGGGCCCGATCATGTCGCGGGTGATGTGGCCCGTCCCCCGGCGAAAGGTCAGCCGGCGCGGGTCATCAAGGGCGAGTTCTGCTTCGAGTCCTGGTCGAGAGTAGACGGTGCATGTCTCGTATCGGATCGGCACACCACGCGCCAGATCGGCGATCTCGGTGCCCGCCGTCCGTCGAGCTTCTGGTCGCAGAAAGTCGCGAAGCGTGAGACATCCATGTTCGGAGATCTCACTGCGGCACTGGTCGACCAGCGCAGTCCATGCCGTCGAGTCGGGATCGTCGAGTGGATAGCGGGTCGTGTCGACGAGGTCGTCGAGCCACCCGAGTTCTGCGTCTGCGTACTGAATGTCTTTGGGCATGACCCCAGCATGCGTCCGGACCGAACCATGTTTCCAACGCATGTTGATCACGTAACCCATGCATAATGTGCATGTATCCTGTTCAGGTGGCACTTCGGCTCGATATTCGACACTACGAGACCGTCGCGGCGATCATCGAACACGCCACGGTGACCAGCGCAGCGGTGGCGTTGTCGATCAGCCAGTCAGCGCTCAGCCATCGACTGGCCGACGCGGAGCAACGCATGGGCGTGAAGCTGTTCGACCGCGGACCCGGTCGGCGGCTGCAGCCGACCGAGGCTGGCACCGTCGTCCAGCAAGCTGCCACCCTTGCGCTCGCAGAGCTACAACGCTGCGAAGACGATGTGCTCCGCTCAGCGGGTCGATATAGCTCAACGGTTCGCGTCGCGGTCGAAACCTACGAGACGTACCACTGGTTCGCGCCGTTCCGCAGTCGCCTGAGGGCCACTCACCCAACGATCGATGTGCAACTCGTCGTGATGGGCGCAACTGCTGCGCGCAGCCTGGACCAGCGCGAGGTCGACATCGTGATCGCTCCCGGCAATCCGATCGGTGCACTCACGTCGGTGCCACTCTTCGTCGACGAACTGGCGGTGATAGTGGCCCCCACGCATCACCTCGCCGCCCGCAGTTCGGTCGGACCGCACGAACTCACCGACGAGACCTATCTGACCTACAGCCGGGTGGCCACGCCCGGGTTCGAACACGAACGATTCCTCAGCAAAGCATCGATCCGGCCACGCCTCATCACCGTCATCGGACACGTCAGCGCAATCGCCGAGCTTGTGGCAGCCAACGCAGGCTTCAGCGTGCTCAGCCGCTGGGCCATGACCTCGATGATCGAATCGGGCCGCCTCACAGCGGTGCGCTGCGGCATCGACGGACTCCCGGTGCAATGGCACGCTCTACTTCGTGCCAACGAGCCGACCACCTCCGCGACTCGCGACGTTGCCGACCTCTTGGCAACACATCTGTCGCCACCTGTTCCCTGAAGCACTACAGCAGTACGGCACTGCAGCGATGGCCGTCATTCCAGGCTCAGTTCGCCACGTGCACGAGCGGCACACCTTGCTCACACGAGACTGAGCGCTCGACACCCCCACTAGCCGCATCGCCATCACCAGCGGCCAGCGCATCACACTTTGGTCTGACCTCGGTGTGCCAGACCTCGGTGTGAAGATCCGGCGCTCCTCGGTCAAGCGATCCGATGTACGAACTCGGCGACGGCGTCGGCAATCAAGGCGTCGCGGCCCTCGAGATCGTGGCGGGCGCCATCGAGCCAGATGTGTTCGACCGGAGCAGAAATCGTCGATGTCCACTGTGCGAGTTCGTCGGGCGTGCCGAACTCGTCTCTCGTGCCGGAGATGAAGAGACAGGGAACGACGATGCCGGGGAAATGTTCGACGCGCAGCTTGTCGGGTTTCTTCGGCGGATGGAGGGGGTAGCCAAGCAACACGAGCGCTGCGAGATTCTTCACCGGGCCAACCCCATCGACACCGGCGGCGACCATGGAGGCCATCCGCCCGCCCATCGAGTGGCCACACAAAATCAGCGGACTCCGACGGCGAGCGATCTCGGTGAGGTCGTTGCGGATTGACGCCATCAACTTCAGCGCACGGTCAGGCGGCCCCTTCCGACCTTCCTTGCGATATGGAAAGTCGAGTCGGCTGGTCCGTGCTGCAACTCGGTCTTCGATGGCGAGGAGCCGAGTGTGATCACGGTCGGACCCCGCACCCGGATACACAAACAAGCTCGGGACAGCCATGTAAGCCGGATCAGTCTTTGGCGCTCAGGATGCGACGGGCTTCGGCCAGGTCGCTCATCGCCTTAGCCGCGTCGCTGCGATCGCCGCCATGGTCGGGGTGTACATCACGCATCCCCTTGCGGAACTTCGCGGTGACATCACGCTTCGATGGCTTCTTACTGCCGAGTTCGAATCCGAGGATGCTCAGCGCCCACCCGAGTGGGTCAGCGAGCGCTTCGAGCGTGGTCGTCTGCGATCCGGCGAGGTGCGCGATAAACGATGCGCCGATCGGGCCACGCCATCTCGACCCTTTTTGCAGGACGTCTGCGACGCTGCGCCGATACTCGGGCGCGAGTCGTTCGGCTGCATAAATCGCTCCGAGAACCTGGCTCAGATCGGTTCCGGTGCTGTTGAAATCGAACGAAATCTCGTCGCCTTCGCCGATCAAGCGATGGCTGCTGACAGCGAGCCCGTGGCGGTCGACCTGGAATCGGTGGCGGAGCCGCGGCTGCACGACTCGTCCGCCCTGACCAACCTCGGTGATCAACCGGTGGACATCGGCCACCTGATCGTCGTTCAGTCCCCCGAGATGCGCGGCGACGACCGAACCAAGCAACAGACCGCCGAATCCGGGCGCCGGATCAACCGGCAGCACCATGTGGCCGAGGGCAATGCGGCGCGTCGGTACCGTCGGCCGGGTGTGGAAGATCTCCAGTTCGGCGAGGAGCACGATCAGGAACGAGCCAATTCCTCAGGTCAGATTCGTCGAGTCAGACGTACGGTCGCAGCAACGAACGAAGTTCCTGTGCCAAACCAATGATGTCGGAGCCGTCGGCATCTTCATCTTTGCCAGCCTTCGAGCCGTCGGCATCAGCCATGATCCGCTCCACGATTCGCTGGACCCCAGCAACGGCGCCAGCCCACGTGCGCTGGGCAAGTGCGTATGGCGGGTGATTTTTGTCGATGATCTGGGCGAGTTCGATCAACTGCGTACGGGACTTCGCATCGAGCGGGTCTTTCGCCAGCTTGTCGGCAGCGAGGAAAATTGTACTCAAGGAGCCTTCCGGTGGCTCGTTGTCACCCGACTGGTCTGCGTTCATCAGCTCACCAGCCTCAATTGCATCGAGCAGGTCGTCGACAGCATCTTCGGCCTCTACGGCGACGACGACTGCGTGGCCTTCCCAGCGATGCGGTACTTCTGATTCGATCAGCGCCTCACTCAGCACTGTACGGTCGGCGTCAGTCCACTCGTCGAGGTTGAACTCGGTCGACTCGGCGTCGCTTTCGAGCACGATCGGAAACGGGCCGATCTCTTCTTCGAGCCGTTCGAAGATGGCATCGACCCTGTCTTCATGCGTTTCGGGCACAACGAGTTCACTGCCGTCCCATGCATGGGGAATCAGCGCCTGGGCCATTGCCTCTGCTAGTTCGGCCTGCTGGTCGAGCGTCCAGACATCGACGTTGTAATGAACCTTCACGATTGCGGGATCGTTGGGGTCAAAGTCGATCGTCTCGCCGATCCCGGCGGTTTCGTTCTGTTGTTCGGCGCCGCCTCTGCTTACAAATGCCACATCGGCACGCTACCTGCGGTCAGGGCGTCAGTGCTGTCAGGAACGCTTCGGTTTGCTCGTATTCATCTCGAACATTGGTCGAATTACGGAATCCGTGCCCCTCACCGTCATAGACGACGAAGTCCACGTGGCCGCCACTCGACCGAATCGCCTCGGCAACGGCCGCGCTCTGGCTGATTGGCACCACGGGATCGTCGCTGCCATGGAACAGCAAGAGCGGTGCGCCGATGCGGTCGGCACGATAAAGCGGCGAGAGTTCGTCGTACCGCTCCCAGCCGACGACTCCGGGTTCGCCAACAAGCGTGTCGCAGTAGTGCGCTTCAAAGCGATGCGTCACCTCGGTCAGCGCCCGGAGATCACTGACCGGATACGAGGCCACACCACCGGCAACCAGGTCAGCGTGGTCGGCGAGGACACCCAGCACGGTGAGACCACCAGATGATCCACCCATCACCACGCTCGTTGCCGGAGTCGCCCAGCCAGCAGCGTGACCATGGGCGATAAGAATCGCTGTGTCGTCGACGTCGAGGCGACCCCACCCACCGTTGAGCGCCTGCTGGAACTGGCGGCCATGCCCGGTCGTCCCGCGTGGGTCAACGACCAGCACGTCCCAGCCACGACTCCACCAGTACGAGATGCGTGGGCGAAAGTCCGCCTGCCACTGATCGGTCGGCCCGCCGTGCACCCAGGCCAGCAACTTCCCCTTACCTGCTGCGTACCTCCGAGCGAACAACCCATCGACCTCGATCACCTCGGGCTCGGGCAGCTCGAACTGCTGCCAGCCATCGGCGGGCCCAACCGCCAACACGGTGCGGGGCGGTTTAACGTTGAGGTCGCTCAGGTCGTACGCCACGATCTGCGTGGGTGTGACCGCACCTGTCCGCAGCGCGACGACCGTGGTGCCGTGCCAACTCAGTTGACCGTGACCGCCCTTTCCGATGTTTGTGACTACCCCGGTCGACCGCTCGACAACAATCAGTCGGCCGAAGCCACGTTCGTTGCGGCACAAAGCAACCTGTTTCTCGTCAGGCGACAGCACAAAGCTGCGCTGTCCCATGCCCCACGTCGGCCCGGCCTGCTCGAATGCTTCGGCAAGCACCGGCTTGTCGTCGACGTACACGTTGAGCCATCCACTGGCGTCGTGGACAACCGCAGTTCTCCCGGCGCTGATCCATCGCGGCTGCTGAACCGCTGCGCCTTCCGGACGCCACCGTTCACATATTCCGTCAACGACCGCACACGTCACGGTGTGTGCTGCATCCCACGGCATAGCCGGCGGGCTCCACCCCTGCCAGACAGCGGTCGATGAGTCAGGTGCCAGCTCGGGATCGAAACAGAATGCGTCAGCACCATCATCGAGACGCCGCAGCGCTCCTGACCCGAGCTGCACTTCCCATACCTCGGCCTCGTCGATGACGAACACCACAACCGAGCCATTGGTCGACGGAGCTCGGCACTCACGTGCAAGTTCGGTGATCGGTTCGGGACGCCCACCAATCGGCTGCCACCAGAGCTCGCCGTCCTTGGCCGCGTAGACCACACCTGTGCCGTCGGGGTGCCAGTCGAAGCAGCCGCCCCCCATTCCCCGGCCGGGTGCCGGGTCGGGCCCGGTGCTCAGGACCCGCTCAGCGCCACCCTGCACCGGCACCGTCATGATCGCTGCCGCTCCACGCCACCGCTGCACGAAGGCAACGGTCTGCCCATCCGGTGAAATCTTCGGCTCGGTAAGGTCGCGGCCGGCGGTCAACAGCTCCAGAGGGACGTGCACAGGGCGATGTTACGACCGCACGCGAAAACCTGTTGCGCATCGACAATCAGCTCAGCGTTGGGCGGGCGGTCTGGGTCAATCGCCGCGCCAACGATAATGTGCGGAAATGTCCGCACGCGAGAATCCTGACCGCAACCTGGCAATGGAGCTCGTACGAGCGACCGAATCGGCTTGCCTCGCCGCTGCCCGCTGGGTCGGGCGCGGCGATAAGAACGCTGCCGACGGTGCAGCCGTCAATGCGATGCGACTCTCGCTGTCCACAGTCGCGATGACCGGCACGGTCATCATCGGCGAGGGTGAGAAGGACGACGCTCCGATGCTGTACAACGGCGAGGTAGTCGGCGACGGCAGCCAGCCGGAGGTCGATGTGGCAGTCGACCCGATCGACGGCACGACACTCACGGCGCTCGGCAAAACCAATGCCTTGGCAGTGATCGCCGTTGCGGATCGCGGATCGATGCTTGACCCCGGCCCGTCGTACTACATGAACAAGATTGCCGTCGGCCCCGATGCGGTCGGAGCAATCGACATCACCGCCAGCGCCTCGCAGAACCTGCGCTGGATCGCCAAGGCAACCCGCAAGGAAGTCGGCGATCTCACCTGCGTGATCCTCGACCGGCCGCGCCACGCCGAGCTGATCGCCGAGGTCCGCGCCAGCGGCTGCCGTATTCGCCTCATCACCGACGGCGATGTCTACGGCGCGGTGGCAACCTGCTGGCCAGAAGCCGGCGTAGACGTCTTGATGGGTATCGGCGGCACGCCCGAGGCCGTGATCTCCGCTGCCGCCATGAAGGCGATGGACGGTGAGATCCAGTGCCAGTTCTCGCCGCAAAGCGACGCCGAGATGACCGCCATGACCGACGCCGGGTTCGACCTCGGTCGCATTCTGATGCAAGACGATCTGATCACCAGCGACAACTGCTTCTTTGCAGCGACCGGCCTCACCGATGGGGCGCTGCTTCGGGGCGTGCGCTTCGATAAACAGGGCGCACGCACCCAGAGCCTCGTGATGCGTTCGCGGAGCGGAACGGTACGCATGATCGACGCCCACCACCGCGTCTCGAAGCTTCGCGAGTTCGCCGCCATCGATTACTGATCCGCCACGGGGCTCCTGACGCACAGCAACCGTTCGCCGTCTGCGTTGGTCTCGGCCCGATGAGGGGGCTCGTCGGCAGCGGGCAAACGCTGCGCTCGGTCAGTTGTCGAGCAGGCTCCGACGGAGCCATTGGAACACGCGCCAGCCGGTGAGCCCGTCCGCCATCGTGTCAGCAGCAATTGCCGCGGCCGAGTCACTGATTGCCTTGCCGTTCGGCGCCTTGACGTGTACTTCGGCCACGCGTTCAGCCATCACGAACCAGCCGACCGCCTCTTCAACAGTGCGCCCAACGGTGAGTAACCCGTGATTGCGGAGGATGCAAAGCTTTGCTTCACCCAGCGATGCCGCGATCCGCCTGCCCCCGTCGGTGGAGAGGACCTCGACTTCTTCGTCGTCGAACAGCGCCTGATCGAAAACGAACGCAGTCGACTCCTGACTCAGTGCGCGAAACGGCTCAACGTTCGCTGCCCAGGGTGTGCCGAACTGGGTATGCGTGTGGCATGCACTCACCACATCAGGGCGGGCTTCGAACAGCGGCGCATGAATGTTGTAGCCGGCCGTGTTGACCGCACCGGTCGGATTGCCATCGGCGTCGACGACATCGCCACCGGGCCCGACAAGGACGAGCCGTTCCGCCGTGGCCGCACTGAAGGCTATGCCCCAGTCGAGCAGCCAGAAGTGATCGGTCAGAATCGGGTCGCGCGCCGAGACGTGACCGTCTCCGAGCTGTCCCCAGCGTTGCGCCCCGAAGACGCGATAGCCCAGGGCACACATCTCTTTGCGGTGAGCACGCTCCAATTCAGGTGAGCGCACGGTGTCGTACGCGTCGACGCCAGGGAAATCTGGGTAGGAATCGCTCATGTGTCGATCGTAGGCCTGCTGCACCGAACTGATGGATCCGGATCTGTGAGGAACGGTGGCAGCCCAGGCGATGAGCACAAGATTCGCTTCCCCGCTGGCCCGCGAACCCGCATGGGGAAGGTCTGACAGACGCTACGTTGGGCGAGTGCCCAAAATCGTGGATCATGTCGAGCGTCGCGGGCAACTGCTCGACGCCGCAGGCCAGGTGCTGCTGGAGCACGGCCTCGACGGGCTGACCACACGTCGTGTGACCGAAGCTGCGGGCGAAGCCAAGGGAGCGCTGTCGCACTACTTCGAGAGTAAGGACGACCTCGTCCGCCAACTACTCGAGCGGTTCTACGAGCGAATCCGCATGCGATTGACCGCGCGCCTCGACGGCCTCTCGGGGCTGGATGCACTCGGCGAGCTCATGCGCGAACTCCTCCCGCTCGATGACGTTCGACTGGGGGAAGCCCAGGCCGAGCTGTCGTTTGTCGCGGCCTCGGTCGGATCACCCGACCTTGCGATCTGGTACCACGATCAGCGTCGCCAGTTGACGAAGGTCTTGATTCGGTACACGAAGCAGGCGCAGGCCGCCGGGGAAATCGAAGTAGGTCGTTCGGCCAAGGTGATCGCCGACGGGTTCCTCACACTGATAGATGGCTTGAGCATGCAGGCCGTACTCAACCCGTCACCGTCACATCGACGAATCCAACGGCAACAGCTCAACTCATTTCTCGACGGCTTGCACTGACCTGCTATTTTGGGCGAGTGCCCAACGAACTGGATCCGACTACCACCGACGACCTTCGGACACCGGCCCTCGTCGTCGAGTCATCGATCTTCGACGCGAACTGCGCAGCGATGGACGCCGTCCTGCCAGGCAACAAGCTCCGCCCGCACGTCAAGGCCTTCAAGTCGACCGCCATGGCGCGCCGCCTCGCCGATGGCGGACACACCGGATTCTGTGCAGCCACTCCCCTCGAAATCGAGGGCATGGTCCGAGCGGGGCTCGGCGACGACCTCCTTCTCGCCAACGAGTCGCTCGACGTCGCCCGCCTCGGGGCGCTGGCTGACGACGCCAACATCACCATTGCGGTCGACTCAGACGCCACACTCGACGCAGCCATCACCGGAGGGATCCGAAGCGTGCTGATCGACGTCGAAATCGGCCTTCCCCGCTGCGGCTGCTCTATCGAAGACGCGCCGCGGCTCGCCAAAAAAGCACGCTTAGCCGGCCTCGAGGTCCGCGGTGTAATGGGCTACGAGGGCCATCTGATGATGGTCCACGACCGCAGCGAACGTGTCGACAAGGTCGGAGCGGCCACGTCGATCCTGCTTGAGGCTGCCGACCGCGTCGGCGGCGACATCGTGTCGGGTGGTGGTACCGGCACATTTGATTCCAACACGTGGTGCACTGAAATCCAGGCCGGTAGCTATTCCCTGATGGACACCCAGTACCTCGAGCTCGACCTCCCCTTCGAGTGCGCCCTGAGCGTGCTCGCCACCGTGATCTCCGTGAGTCCGAAGGGCTGGATCGTCGTCGACTGCGGCCTCAAGTCGCTCGGCATGGACCACGGCAACCCCTCGTGGGCTGGCGGCAAGGTGTTCTTCTGCTCCGACGAGCACACGACGCTGTCACCGACCGATCTGGCCGACTGGAAGGTCGGTGATCGCACGAGGTTGCTCCCCGCACACGTCGACCCAACCGTTGCGAAGCACAAGCAGATGTGGGTCGTCGATGGAGACACCATCACCGACAAGTGGGACATCGACCTCCGCTTCTGGTGAACCCGTCACACCGCTGTCTACCCGGTTTCAGTTGGGGTCTGACCCCAACTGAAACTCGGGTCCGAGCCGAGTTAGATCGGAGTTGTGGTCGAGGTGAGGTGGCGGAGGAGACCTGTATCGAGATGCTCCTCGACGGCGTCGGCGAGTTGAACGAACGTGTCGTCGAGCACCGGGCTGATGCGGATGCCCAGCAATCGTTCGACAAATGCGGGGTCTTCAAACAGGCCGTGGACCGTGGTCGCAACGACATTGTCGCGGCGCCAGCCGACCGGGCCGAGTTCGCTTCGTGCGATCACCAGATCGTC
>CAWUXP010000058.1:0-7406 GCA_963926495.1 Candidatus Ilumatobacter herschelensis | reverse complement strand
TGCTCGACGTGTTCGTCAACGGGACGCATCCGCTCTTCCCCTGGCTCGGATTCTTCTGCATCGGCATATTGTTGGGTCGGGTGCTCGACACAAACTGGTGGCACTCGGCCGCACTCGGTACTGGGTTGATGCTCTTCACCGGCGCTTCGATCGTGTCGGGCCTCGCTTCGACCGATTTTCAGCAGACCATGCTCTCCACCAATCCAGGTAGCCGGGGCCTCGTTTACGTTGCCAGCGCCCTCGGTACAGCGCTCCTTGCATTTGCAGCGATCGACACGATTGCCAATCGATTCGAAAACCAGACTGATCCGCTCCGGCGTGCCGGACAGATGACGCTCACCCTCTACCTGGCGCACATCTTCGTGTTCAACTTCATCGTCGACTGGGTCGGCCTGGTCGAGCCCGGCGGGGTCACGACGTCACTGCTCTTCTCGCTCGGCTTCTGGGTCGCGGCAATCGCGGCGGCGAACATGTGGCATCGCCGATTCGGACGTGGCCCGGCCGAGCGCATCTATCGCGCAATCGGCGGCTAGTGAGCCGCGCTCAGCGCTCGGTGCGAGCAATCAGTGCACGCCGCGCGCCGCACGGCGGACCCCACGCCAGCCGACGGCGCCTGCGCCGATCAGCGGCCCCGAATCGGCAAGCCGTGACGGGGTAATGCGGGCCCCTCGGCTGTAGGCAAGCCGGGCGTTCTCGTCGAGCGCGATTTGGGCCGAGTGGAAGAACGTCGCTGCGAAACCCAACGCAACGGCGCCACCGACGACGACCAGCGTGAGGTCGAGTGAGTTGCAGATCGACGCGGCAGCCCGACCCACAAGGGTCCCCGTGCGCTGCATGATCTCATAGGTCGGTTCGCTCGGTGGACGCCCAGTGATCTGCTCGATGGCCAGGCCAGATGCTTCGGCCTCAAGACAGCCTTGAGCACCGCAACCGCACCGCCGGCCGAGTGGTTCGACGATGATGTGGCCGATATGGCCGGCATTTCCCGACGCTCCATCGAGAAGTTCGCCGTCGAGCACGATGCCGCCGCCAATGCCCGTCGACACCGTCATCGCACAGAAGTCGGGCTGACCCTGCGCAACCCCCAGCCAACCTTCGGCCAACGCGAGCGCCTTGGCGTCGAGATCACCGAACACCCGAAGCCCCGTAAGCGTTTGGAGCCGGGCTCGAAGCGGGAACTCACGCCACTCGGGGATGTTCACCGGCGAGACGGTCTCGAGTTGGCGGGTGATCGGTCCGGCCGCGCCGACACCAACGGCACGAACGCGTGCACCTTGATCGATTGCCTGCTGCTGCATGTCGGTGACCAGCGTCGCGAGCGATGTGTAGTGCGACTCCGGGCCAACATCTCGTTCTACTTCGACACGCGACCGCGCAATGAGGTCACCACGTGCCGTGACGAGGCCAGCAGCGAACTTCGTACCGCCGATATCGACAGCAAGGATGACGTCGATCAGCAACGGAGTCTCCACCTCAGGTGGGTCTGCGGCGTCGACGGCGAGTGGTTCGACCGATCGGTCCGCCTGATCGGGGTGAACCATGCCCCTTGACAGTAGCTGGCAGCCGTGGTGACCGGCTGGGCGAGCTACAGTTAGGCGGATTCGTGGCCTCTTTCAGCAACAAGCGAGCCACCACCCCTTCAGGACCTGTGTTGGCCTCCACAAGGCTTCTCACCTGCCCACGCTGCGCCATGACTCCAAGCTCTCACCCTTCCGTACCTCGACATTCGCGACTGGCCCGAGCCGGCATGGTCACGGCAACCGCACTGCTTGGCCTGTCTGCTGCCACGACCGCCTTTGCCAGCATTGAACAAGAACCAGCCAAGCCGGCGCCAACCACCACGACCACCACTGTCGCACCAACCACCACGGTTACGACAACAACGACCACGGTGACCCCGACCACGGTGACCCCGACCACTGCTCCGGCCAGCGCTCCGACCACCGGCGCTCCGACCACCGTTGCCCCGACCACCGTTGCCCCCGCCCAGCAGAACATCTCGATCTACTCCGACGAGATCGGGAACGTGATGGCGACGATCCGTTACATGGAGTCACGCGGCCAGTACGGGCTGCCGCCAAACAGGGGAAATGCATCAGGCGCATACCAGTTCATCGGTTCGACCTGGGCCAACTACGGCGGCTACGCCCACGCTTACCTCGCACCCCCGAACATTCAAGACGAGCGCGCCGCGCTCGACATTGTCCGCTTCCTCGAGCAGTGGAACAACGACGTTTCCATGATTCCGGTGATGTGGTACTACCCACGTGCGTCTCGCGAACCAGCCCTCATGGACGTTGTGCCCGTTCCATCGGCCGGCAATGTCTTGACGATCCGCGAGTACCAGACCCGTTGGCTCGCGGTGTTCGCCACGATCGCAGGACAGCCCGTCCCGCAGTCATTGTCGTTCGGCGAAGCCGTCGGTCGACTTGGCGCCCCGCCACTCCTCGGGCAGAGCAACAACGGCATCCCGCAAGTGGCATACCCCGTTCTCGGCCCGTCACGTCTCGCCGCAGCCGACTGCAATGCCCTGACCAGCGACGCCGAAGCCCAGACCGACACGTCCATCTCCCGGGCTGATGTCGAGGCCGCTGGCCTCTGCACGCTGCAGGCCCCCGCCATCATCTTCGGCGTCAAGCTGCAACCGATCCGTGCCGCCGCGCAGGGTGTGGTCACGGCCATCGATGACCAGCCAAATTCCGATCGGCCTATCACGGTGACGATCACCGACATCGACGGCGTCAGCTACATCTACGCAGGCTTCAACGACGACAATCAGGGCACAGCCGACGGAAATGCGCCTGATCACCTCCGCCTGACTGCGCTGGCCGAAGTAGGCCGAACCGTTCGAGCCGGACAGATCATCGGGTTCATGGGCGACACCGATCCGCTCCCCATGGGCATTCGTGAAGACGTGCCGACCGACTCAACCGTGGTCATCGACCCCAATGCGGTCGCCCCACACCTTCGCTTGTCGATCATCGACGTCGATGGCAACCCGGTCGATGCATTCGGCCCGGTCGTCGATGCCTTGTTCAGCACAACCTGCCAAGCCGGCATCGGCCAGTGGTCAGTCCCAGCCCAAACAACCTCTGCCCCGGCCGTCACGGTCGAAACCACCGACAACAACATCGAGGTCGACTCCGAATGGGTGATCACCGCGACCGGCCAGGTCCAGGCCAACGGGTGGGGCGCACTGATCAATCCGAACGAGCAGTGCACCTGGGTGCCAGCCGAGCCCTACGGCCCCGGCGCTGGCGGGTCGAACCAAACGCCACCTAGTTGGAGCAGCGACGTCGATCTTGCTGCACAGGTGTGGGTCAACCTCGCTCTGGCTGGAGACGAAGCGACACCGACCAACTTATTGCGCTTCTAACGCTCGCTTAGCTGGTGACGCGGCGTGCGTCTTCGACGAGATTGATCTCGTAGAGCACTTCGTTGAGCGCATCAGCCGCGCTCATTGCTGAAAAGCGTTGCGGGTTCTCAGGTGTACAGCACGAGGCCACGGGTGCCAGAACGGTCCAGGGGCGAGGATGACAGAACTGAACGACGCTGTATCGCTCGCCGGTAAAGCCGGGGGAGGCGACGACGCGATGCCAACCAATCGGGATCGCACCATTGGTTAACCGCTCAAGCATGATGCCGGTGTTGATGATGACGCCGTTGTCGGGGGCAACTGCGTCGACCCATTGGTCATCAACCTTGACCTGCAACCCGGGCGCTGTTGCACGTGGGAGCGCCGTGATCAGGTTGATGTCTCCGTGCTCCGCCGCCCATACGTAGCTCGGAGCGTCGCCGTCGGAGGCCGGAATCTCGCCCATCGACGGATACCGAATTGCACGCGTCAGGGTTGGCCCGTCCTTGACCATGTCGTCGAAGAAACTCTCATGGCAGCCGATGCCTTCGGCGATGACGTGCAGGAACCGACGCTGGAGGTCGGCGATTGAGTCGTGGAACCGGTACAACACGTCGGTGATACCGGGCACCACCGACTCGGGCAGCACCTGATCGGGGTACGAGTGCGGGAAGCTCCGCTTCAGCGGGTGGCCAGAGTCAATCTCACGAGCCCAGTTCAACATCTCTTTCCAGTCAGGCGTATCGCTCGACGCGGCGGTCTCGACGAGCAGGCCCGTGTATCCGGTCTGGCCACTGGCGCCTCGCGCCGTGCTCTGCTGCTTCTCGTCGGGCGTCTTCTCAAAGAACTCGCGCAGCATGCCGTACGCCGTGTCGAGGAGATCCTCGCTGAGGTCATGGCTGGTATAGACGAATCCGGTCGCAAGGCTGCGGGTCACGCCGTCGACAACGGCTCGCCGCTGTTCGGAGCTGCCGCGCTCGAAGGCCAGGAGATCAACGTCGAGGATCTGATCGCTCATGACGAGAAGACTACTGGGCTTGCGATGTGGCACGATCTGATGATGAAACCTGCTTAAGCACCAACTGCGCCCGCAGCGCGTCAATTGAGCAGTACGCAGACGGCGACCTCAAAGAAGTGCAGGCCTTCCACACCGATCGCGCCATCGCCGTCATCGTTGGCGCGCTGCTGGCCGTTGTTGCAGTCGTCGGATTGCAATCGGCACGCCGCCCGAGGTAGTCGCCAGCGCCGCCAGACGCACCAGCGTCTGACAAGCTCCACGTTATGAGTGATGAGACTTCTGGACCGGCCGACCTCTTCGACATGACAGGGCGCGTTGCCGTCGTCACCGGCGGATCGCGAGGGCTCGGCAAAGAGATGGTGATGGCGTTTGCCGAGCGCGGCGCCGACGTAGTGATTGCCAGCCGCAAGCTCGAAAGCTGCGAGCAACTGGCCAGGGAGGTCGAGCAGACGACCGGCCGCAACGCGCTGGCAGTCGCGTACCACGCCGGCAGCTGGGACGACAGCAACCGACTGGCCGAGGTTGCTTACGAACAGTTCGGCAAGGTCGATGTGCTCGTCAACAACGCCGGCATGTCACCGCTCTACAAGTCGATCGACACGATCACCGAAGAGCTGTACGACAAGGTGCTCGATGTCAATCTCAAGGGTCCGTTCCGACTCTCGGCGCTCGTCGGCACGCGGATGGCCGCCACCGACGCGGGCGGGTCGATCATCTTCGTTTCCTCGATCGCGTCACAACGTCCGAGTCCGAACGAGTTGGTGTACGGCGCAGCGAAAGCCGGCGTCAATAACTTGACCTACGGACTGTCGCGCACGCTTGGCCCGAAGGTCCGTGTCAACTGCATTGTGCCCGGGCCGTTCCTGACCGACATCTCCAAAGCCTGGGACCTCGACGCCTTCAACGAGCGCGCGGCGCAGGCCTACTCATTAGGGCGCGGTGGAAAGCCGAGTGAAATCGTCGGCGCCGCCCTCTACCTCGCGAGTGACGCATCGAGCTATACGACCGGCGCACTTATCGACATCAACGGCGGGCCGCGTTGAGCGCTGCAGGTTCGCTCGTTATCCGCAACTGCGACGCTCTGATCGACGGCGTGGTCGTCAGCGGTCAAGACATTCATGTCATCGCTGGCGTGATCACGGCCATCGGGCCGACCTCTACAGAGTCGTTACCGGGAGACCTCGATGGCAGCGGGCTCGTAGCGATGCCCGGGTTCATCAACTCACACACCCATGCCGCAATGACGCTGCTGCGTGGGGCAGTCGAAGACGTATCGGTGGAGTCGTGGTTCAACAATCACATCTGGCCTATCGAGGTCAACGTCACCGCTGACGACGTCCAACTCGGCACCGAGCTGGCCTGCGCCGAGATGATCCAGGCCGGTGTCACCAGCTTCGCCGACCACTATTTCCACGCCAACCGTGCCGCTGCGGCGGTCATCGGCTCGGGGCTTCGAGCAAACCTCGGCATGACGTTTTTCTCCAGCCAGGGACCCGCCGGACTGGAAACTTCTACATCATTCGCAGCCGAGTGGAACGGTGCCTCCGGTGGCCGAATCACCACGTCGCTGGCGCCGCACGCCACCTACACCTGCGACGACGCCGATCTGGCTGCCGCCGCTGACGCTGCCCGCGCGCTGGGCGTTCGCGTCCACCTCCATGCCGCCGAAACCATCGAGCAGACCGAGTCGAGCGTCGCCGTGCGAGGCATCACACCAATGCAGGTGCTCGCCGACACCGGTGTACTCGATGCTGGCGTACTGATCGCACACGGCTGCGGCATCGTCCCCGACGACATTGCACTGCTCACGCCGTTCGCCGATCGCATCGGCGTGGCGCACTGCCCGAAGACCTACATGAAGCTCGCGACCAACCCGCTCACACCGATCGACGAGTTGCGATCGGCAGGCATCGCCGTCGGCCTCGGCACAGATGGCCCGGCATCATGCAACAGCATCGACCTGTTCGAGAACATGCGGCTCACGGCACTCGCTCAGAAGTTCACGCATCGCGATGCCACTCGCCTCGACGTCGGTCAGGCCCTGGCGATGGCCGGGCCCGAGTCGGCGCGTGCGATCGGAAGTTCGGCGGGCCGGCTCGCCGTCGGCGCACCCGCCGACGTCATCCTTGTCGACCTCTCGGGACTGCACTGTCAGCCGCTCCACGATCCGCTCGCCGCGCTCGTCTACTCCGCTCGAGCGAGCGACGTCCGGACCACCATCGTCGACGGAATCCCCCTGATGGTCGACCGCAAACTCCTCACGGTTGACGCTGCCGAGCTGAGCGCACGAGTGTCCGCCAGAGCCCCTCAACTCCTCGAACACGACCCGACACAGTCAATCCAGACCTACGCCCCCTGACCCCGACTGCGACGTCCACTTCCCCTGCCGCTTTCCCGCGGGTCAGAAGTGAGCATCGCTCCAGCTGGCAGGATGCAGCTATGGCCCACGGCACTCACGACTACGACATCGATCCGCGCAACGCCGACATCATCATCGGCATCAACGACGACCTGTTACCACGCGAAAAGGCGATGGTGTCGGTGTTCGACAGCGGCTTCATGCTCGGCGACGGCGTGTGGGAGGGCATCCGGGTCCACGGTGGGAAGCTCGCGTTTCTCGACGATCATCTGCGGCGCCTGTACGAAGGCGCCATGGGCATCGACCTCGACATCGGCCGCTCCCCTACCGAGCTGACTGCGATGATCCAGGCAACGCTCAATGCGAACAACATGGCTGATGCTGACGGCGTGCACATCCGCTTGATGGTGACCCGCGGTGTGAAGTCGACGCCGTATCAGGATCCGCGCTTCACGATCACGCCTGCGACCATCGTCATCATCGCCGAGTACAAGACCGCTCGTCCGGAAACGTTGACGCAGGGCGTGCGGCTGTACACCGTCTCGATCCGTCGCGGCCGACCCGACGTGCAAGATCCGAAGTGGAACTCGCACTCAAAGCTCAACTGCATTTCTGCGTGCATTCAGGCAACGAAGGCCGGAGCCGACGAAGCCTTGATGCTCGACCCGCAGGGC
>CAWUXP010000057.1:0-10110 GCA_963926495.1 Candidatus Ilumatobacter herschelensis | reverse complement strand
CAGGAGGATTGCATGCCCATCTGGAAACGGACCATGGACTACCTGGGTCTCGGTCCTGACGACACATACGACGATTACGACGATTACGACGAGCCGGAGCCACCGCCGCGACAACGCGGCCCACGTGAGCCCGACCCACGTAGTCAGCGCCAGCGCGGCTCCGAATTTGAGCCGACCGTCAACACCGTGCCGCCACGCCCGAGCTTCCCTTCACGTGATTTCGACGCTTCAGCAGCAGCTCGCCGTCCCCGCGTCGACCAAACCGCTGCCCGTGATACTTCTGGCGTCCAAATTCGCCCGAACAATCAACCGCCCCAGCAGCCAGCGCTGCGCAGCGTCCCTGGAGGTTCGATGGAACCACACACCGTCCGGCCGCGCCGTTTTGACCAGGCACAAGAAGTTGCCGACAAGTTTAAAGATGGCCAACCGGTGATTATGAACCTCGAAGGAACTGATCGTGGCGTCGCTCGCCGCCTGATCGACTTCGCCAGTGGTATCTGTTATGCCATGGACGGTTCGATGGAGAAGGTAGCTACCGGCGTGTACCTACTTAAGCCGCCACCGCAGCATCGGTACGACGAATACGACGATTGAGTGCTGTCGCCACCAAGGTGTGCAGCCTCTGAGGGGGACCTTTTATGGACATGAATCCGCAACGCGTCAGAACCGCAGAGTTCAGAACTGTCAAGCGCGGTCTCGACCCGGACGAGGTGCAGTTGTTCCTCGCTGCAGTCGCCGACGAACTCGAACGGGCGCAAAATCAGTCGACCGCAATGGAGGCCCGGGCGCGCGCTGCCGTTGGTCGCCTCCAGGAGCTCTCGAACGATGCGGCGTCGCAGTCTGACGCCAGTCCCGAGATCCTCCGACCGGCGGTCAGTGAAGAAACTCGCCCGATGTCCGCGCCTGTCGTTGCGGAGACATCTATCGATGTCACTGTTGACCAGTCCGAGATGATCAGCCGCACGCTGCTGCTTGCGCAGCGCACCGCCGACACCGCAATTGCCGAGGCGCGCGCCGAAGCTCAGCGTCTCCTGGACGAAGCTGAAATACAAATTGCCGGCGCTGTCGAGTCCAACGGTGCCGCTGTACAAGCAATGCTGGCTGACGCCCGCGTTGAAGCTCGCAAGGCCGGCGAACACGAAAAGGTCGAACTTGCTGGTGAGGTGAATTCGTTGATGGCCCGTCGTGACTTCCTTGAGTCTGACGTCGATCACATGGAACAGTTCCTCGTCGCTCAGCGCAGCCGCCTCCGCGACGCTGCGAATGAGATCATTGAGTTAACCGAACGAGTTCCCAGTGGTCTCGGCGAGTCACGCCGCCCGCTGCTCTCGGCAGCGGCTGACGGAGCTGCCGATGCCGCTTCGGTAACTCCTGACGATGATGATCTCTGGTTGCCAGATGACGTTGTCGATACATCGCCCAACACCCCGACGGACGAATCATCGGCCAAGCCCGACGACGAGGGCAGCGCAAGCGCAGGCCAGGCCACGAAGTTCGGGTTCGACCGCGACCGCGACTGAGCCGCGGGCGTCCCGGAAACGGGCCGCTGCCAGGGCGGAGCGGGTCGATAGAGTTTCGGCGTGTCCTACCCAGAAGTCGACCCCCAACCGAACTTCCCGCAGCTTGAGGAGAAGATTCTCCAAGGCTGGGAGGCCGACAACACGTTCCAAGCCTCGATCGATCAGCGTGATCCTGGAACGAACGGTGACAACGAGTTCGTGTTCTACGATGGTCCACCGTTTGCCAACGGTTTGCCACACTACGGTCACCTGCTGACCGGCTACGTCAAGGACGCCATCCCGCGTTACCAGACCATGCGGGGTAAGCGCGTTGAGCGACGCTTCGGTTGGGACTGCCACGGCCTGCCCGCTGAGGTCAAGGCCGAACAGGAACTTGGTATTTCCGGGCACCCAGAAATCGCAGCATTCGGCATTGACAAGTTCAATGAAGCGTGCCGGTCGAGTGTCCTGCAGTTCACCGATCAGTGGCGCAGTTATGTCGGCCGGCAGGGCCGCTGGGTTGACTTCGAAAATGACTATAAAACACTCGACCTCACGTACATGGAGAGTGTCATGTGGGCGTTTAAGACTCTCCACGACAAGGGGCTGATTTACGAGGGCTTCCGAGTGCTGGCGTATTGCTGGCGCTGCGAGACGCCGCTGTCCAATACCGAAACCCGGATGGACGACACGTACAAGGACCGACAGGACCCAGCCGTCACCGTCGCCTTTACGCTGGATAGCGGTGAGAAGATGGTGGCGTGGACCACCACGCCGTGGACGCTGCCATCGAACCTGGCGCTTGCCGTCGGCCCCGACATTGACTACGCGGTACTCGAACAAGACGGTCAGCAATACATCATCGCCGACGCCCTAGTCGGTAACCATGAGGCCGAATTCGGCATGGCCGAGCGCGTCGACACGCTCAAGGGCACCGACCTCATCGGCCGTCGCTACACGCCGATATTCGACTACTTCACCGACACCGAGCTGCACGGCACTGAGCAGGCCTGGCAGGTGCTCGGGGCCGACTTTGTCTCAACCGAAGACGGCACCGGCATCGTTCACATGGCGCCCGGCTTCGGCGAAGACGACCAGATCGCCTGCATCGAGGCAGGCATCCCAACACTGTGTCCAATGGACGAGCACGGCTGCTACACCGCCGAGATCACCGACTACGTCGGTACGCATGTCTTTGACGCCAACAAGCAGATCATCGTTGACTTAAAGGCTCGCGGCTCGATTGCTGACGGCGGTGTCCTCGTGCGGCACGCTACGTATGACCACTCATACCCGCACTGCTGGCGCTGCGCCCAGCCGCTCGTGTACCGCGCCATTTCGTCGTGGTTCGTCGAGGTCACCGCATTCCGTGATCGCATGGTCGAGCTGAACCAGGACATCACCTGGCAGCCAGCCCACATTAAGGAAGGCAGTTTCGGCAAGTGGATCGAGAACGCCCGTGACTGGGCGATCAGCCGCAATCGATTCTGGGGTTCTCCGATCCCAGTCTGGAAGTCAGATAACCCAGACTTCCCGCGCCTCGACGTCTACGGGTCGCTCGCTCAACTCGAAGCTGATTTTGCTGACTGTCTCGGGGGAGCGACGGTGACCGATCTCCACAGACCAGAGGTGGACCACCTCGTGCGCCCGAATCCTGACGACCCGTCAGGCAAGTCGATGATGCGTCGAGTACCTGAGGTGCTTGATTGTTGGTTCGAGTCAGGGTCAATGCCGTTCGCCCAGGTGCACTACCCGTTCGAAAACCAAGACTGGTTCGAGGATCACTATCCCGGCGACTTCATCGTCGAGTACATCGGTCAGACCCGCGGCTGGTTCTACACATTGCATGTGCTGGCCACAGCGCTGTTCGATCGGCCCGCTTTTTCCAACTGCGTCAGCCATGGCATCGTGCTCGGCGACGACGGCGCAAAGATGTCGAAGTCGCTGAACAACTATCCCGACCCACGGGAGATGTTCGACACACACGGTGCCGACGCCATGCGCTGGCACTTGCTCAGCTCGGCGATCCTGCGCGGTGGCGATGGCATGGTCACCGAGAATGGGATGCGCGAAACGGTGCGTCACGTACTGCTGCCGCTTTGGAACTCGTGGTACTTCCTCACGCTGTACGCCAACGCTGCCGGATATCAGGGCCAATTCAAGACCGACTCAAACAACGTGCTCGACCAGTATGTGTTGGCCAAGACGCGCGACCTTGTTGCTGACACCACGGCGTCGCTTGACGCCTACGACCTGTTCGCTGCCTGCCAGCACGTGCGGGACTACCTCGATGTCCTGACCAACTGGTACGTACGCCGCAGCCGGAGCCGTTTCTGGGAGGGCGACCATGACGCAATCGACACAATGCACACGGTGCTGTCGATCCTTGTCCGTGTGACGGCTCCGATGTTGCCGTTCATCTCTGAGGCCATTCACGCAGGGATGAGCGACGGAGCGGGCGACGCTGCCCGGTCGGTCCACTTGCACGATTGGCCGTCTGCCGACGAACTGCCCGCCAACGACGATCTTGTTGCCTCGATGGACCTCGTCCGTGATGTCTGCTCGTCCACACTGTCGGTCCGCAAGGCCCACAAGCGTCGCGTTCGGCTCCCACTCAACTCGGTGACCGTGGCGACGCCTGATGCGGCACGACTCGCTGACTTCACAGCTCTGATTTCCGACGAAGTCAACGTGCGTCACGTCGTGTTGACCGACGACGTCGCATCCGTTGCTACCGAGCAGTTGCAACTTGTCCCCAAGGCGCTTGGCCCCCGACTCGGCAAGAATGTCCAGAACGTCATCAAGGCGCACAAATCAGGGGACTGGTCGAGCACCGATGGGCCCGACGGCCTCATCGTGATCGTCGGTGGCGTTGAGCTGATGGAGGGGGAGTACACACTCGCCCTCGTCGCAAGCGACGACCTCGGTGAAGGACAGGCGAGCGCTGGGCTGAGCAAGTCGGCCGGAGTGATCGCCCTCGACATCGAGGTGACCGACGAACTCGAAATTGAAGGCCGTGCCCGCGACCTGGTGCGCCTGGTGCAACAGGCCCGTCGCGACGCAGACCTCAAGGTGTCGGACAGGATCGACCTCACCATCGTTGCGCCGCAACTGTGGCTCGATGCCGTTTCAGAACACGAAACACTGATCCGCGGTGAGACACTAGCCACATCACTGACCACCGACCTGAGCGTCGACGAAAAGAGCGACCCTTTGATCACGGTGAAGCGTTCCGGCCAGCGCTGAACGGAAGTGAACTTGTGACGTCTTCATGATCGTCGCAATCGGACATCTCCTCCGGTATAGTCCGGCGCTCAATAACGCCACAAGGAGCGCTGATGGCCGCACCGAAATCGTCGAAATCCGCCAAGGGGTCTGTTGCCAAGAAGGCGGCAGCGAAGAAGGTGGTTGCGAAGAGGCCTGCTACCAAGCAGGCAGTAGCAAAGAAGGCAGTGGAAAAGCCCACTGCCACAAAGACCGCTGCCAAAAAAGCAGTTGCTAAGAAGGCAGTGGTAAAAAAAGCAGTGGTAAAAAAAGTAGTGGTAAAAAAAGCAGCAGCGACCAAGTCTGCAGCGAAGAAGTCGGCGGCAAAGAAATCCGCCGAGCCGGTGGTCCCGCGGCCGCAGCAGACTGTGCCCCCGAAACTCCCTCCGAGAATCAAAGAGAAGAAGTCGTCGTTCCCGTCGCTACTCTCGAACGATGTGCCTGATGTTGTTGAGGTGCCGAAGCCGCGGGGGACGAGCAAGGACGGCATCGCGTACACCAAGGACTTCGATGTCAAGTTCCTGAAGGCGCAGAAGGACGGATTGCTCGCCCGCCGCGAACGAGAGTTGACTCGTGCTACTCGCCTCGAAGAAGAAGCGATCTCCCTGATCGAAGACGGCGAAATGGGCGATGTTCAGTTCGACGACGAAGGTGGCGAAGGTGACACGATGGTTGTCCAGCGCGATCTCGATCGGCTGCTGTCCGGCCAGGCTCGCCAGACCATCGGCGACATCGACGAGGCATTGGCCCGTATCGAAGTTGGCACATACGGCTACTCGGTCGTGTCGGGCAAGCCGATTCCTCGTGAGCGGCTCGAGGCGATCCCCGAAACCACCGTGCTGGCGGTCGAGAAGGTCAGCGGCGCTGGCTTCCGCTAGGCCAGGCTGCTTCACTCCTCCATGACTCATGCCCGTGCCGCCGCGTGGCGGGCTCCGGTGCTACTAGCGCTGAGCGTCGTTTGTTTCGACCAACTGTCCAAGCACTGGGCAGTCACCGGTCTTGGTTCAGATCGCGTCATCGACGTGATCTGGACACTCCGCTGGAACCTCGCGTTCAACAGCGGCATGGCCTTTAGTCGCGGGCAAGGCCTCGGCCCGCTCATTGCTGTCGTGGCTACGGTGGTCATTGTTTGGCTGCTCGTGACGTTGCGCACCGAGTCGAGCAGGTTGTCGACCTTCGGAATGGGGCTCGTCATCGGCGGTGCAGCCGGCAACTTGGTTGACCGAGCCTTTCGTGGCGAGGCCTGGCTGCGTGGCGCCGTTGTCGACTTCATCGACTTCCAATGGTTCCCCATCTTTAACATCGCTGACATCTGCATCAATGTTGGCGCTGGCGCACTGATCTTGAATAGCGTGCTGAGTGCGCGTCGAGCAAAAGTCCTCGACGCGGCTGAGTTCGAAGAAGCCCGTGGTGGCGCAGCAGCTGCTGAAGCCCGAAATGCCACCGAATCCGCCACTGTCGAGGAGATCCCCGAACCATGATTAATGAGGACGTCCCCGCAGCACTAGACGGCCAACGTCTCGATCGGATTGTTGCGCTCCTTGGCGACATCAGTCGATCCGATGCCGCGGCAGCAATCGCCAACGGTGGCGTTTCCGTCGACGGTGCGGTGGCTTCGAGTGGCAAGATTCGCCTCGTCGAAGGTCAGTCCGTCGGTGTCGACCCGACATCGTTCCCACGGATTCAACTGCCGCAGCCTGACCCCGATGTCGAGTTCTCGGTCATCTACGAAGATGAGAGCATCATCGTCGTCGATAAGCCTGCCGGCCTTGTCGTGCACCCTGGCGCTGGCAACATGGATGGCACGCTTGCCAACGGCCTGCTCGCTCACTTCCCCGAAATCGTCGACGTGGGCGAGTCGAACCGGCCCGGGATCGTGCATCGCCTCGACTCTGGTAGCTCGGGCTTGCTAGTTGTTGCCCGCACCCAGCAAGCTGCCGACTTCCTCATCGCGCAGTTCGCCGACCACTCGTGCACGCGCCGCTACGAAGCGCTTGTGTGGGGTGTGCCCGACGCACCGCACGGGATCATCGATGCGCCGCTGGGACGTAACCGCTCTGACCCGTTGAAGATGGCAGTCGTAGCGCATGGCAAGTACGCGCGCACCGATTACCGAGTCATTGGCACGTACCGCGAGCCTGCTGTTGTCTCTCGTGTCGACTGTCGTCTGGAAACCGGACGCACACACCAGATTCGTGTGCACCTCTCGTCGATCAACCATCCGCTCGTCGGTGACCCGACCTACGGTCAGCGTCGTCCGAACCTCGGTGTACAGCGCCCGTTCTTACACGCTGCCGAATTGGCCTTCAACCATCCGGCCACTGGCGAACGCGTCACGTTCCACAGCCCGCTTGCACCAGACCTACAAGCCTGGCTCGACGCTGCCTCCACCTAACGCTGGTGCGCCTGGCGGCGCTGTCGACTGGCGTCGACTACATCGACTGCGTCGCTGCCAGCGGTGCTCGGACTGCGTCCGAATCGCTGCGCTCGGGGACACAAGCTTGACTGCGTCCGACTCGCTGCGCTTGGCTGGCGGGTATTTCAGTGTTCGTGGAGGACTGGCCAGGGGGATTCGCCGTTGGCGATGCTGGTGATACTGGCGAGCGAGTAGCCGTCGAGGTGCTCGCGCATGTGGGCACCTGCCTGGTTCCAGATCTCGAGTAGCACGCACTGGCCTTCGTGGTCACACGATCCGTCTTGGTGTGGTGCACCGAAGTCGCCGACCGTGATCGGGCCGTCGACGGCCGAGATGATGTCACTCAGCATGATCGCCGCAGGATCGCGAGCAAGCACGTACCCGCCACCGACGCCGCGCTTCGAACGAACGATCCCGGCACCCTTCAGAGCGAGCAAAATTTGCTCAAGGTAGGGCTGGGGTAGCGCAGTGCGCTCGGCGATGTCACGTACTGATGTGGGGCCGCCCTCGTCGATGTGGAGAGCGAGGCTCAGTAGCGCCCGGCAGGCGTAGTCCCCTCGGGTCGAGATGCGCACGGCATTACCATAACGATTTTTGAGGGATTCCGAAGAACGAGTGGTGGGCGCGGGCTCGTCGAGAACAATATTTGCTCTAACCTTGTGGTTCGACCCTCGAACATGGTGGACTGACCCACAGTGACTTCCTTAGGCATCGGGCCCATCATTCCGGACTATGCGGGAGCCAACGTGCGCGGGATTATTCCAGCGCTTCTCGGTCCGAGAACTTGGTCGACGTCGACGCTGCCCTCGTGGATGCCGGCGCCAGTCGCTGACTCAGAGCAATGCGTCATGCTGGTCCTCGACGGCCTCGGCTGGGATCAACTCAATGACCACCGAGCAATAGTGCCCACGATCGACTCGCTCGTTGGTCGATCGATTCACACCGTCGCGCCGACGACGACCGCAACAGCGCTGACGTCGATCACCACGGGGTTGACACCGGGCGAACATGGGCTCATTGGCTACCGCATGATGCTCAACGGCGACGTCTTGAACGTCCTCCGCTGGAGCGTCGACGACAAGATCGTTCGCCGCCAGAAGCCGCCGACTGAAGTGCAGCCGTTCGACCCGTTCATGGGCTACGAAGTGCCTGTTGTGTCGATGGCGGAGCTCGAAAACTCAGCATTCAGCGAAGCGCACCTCCGTGGCTGTCAGAGGGTCGGCTGGCGGGCAGCGTCGTCAATCGCGGTGGCTGCTGCCGAACTCGTCGAGGCCGGGGAACAGTTCGTGTACTGCTATTACGGCGGCATCGACAAGATCGCCCACGAGCGCGGCTTTGGCCCGTACTACGAGGCTGAACTGCGCGCCGCCGACCGCTTGGTTGCCGATCTACTCGAGGCCCTGCCAAGTGGCACGTCGCTCCTCATCACCGCCGATCACGGCCAGGTCGACGTCGGCGACAACATCATCCGACCATCCGATGCGCTGTTGCGCGGTGTCACCATGCAGTCTGGTGAAGGACGATTCCGTTGGCTACACACCACTGCTGGCGCGCTCAATGATGTCGCACAGGCCGCTGAAGACGAAGTCGGTGCGGTTGCCTGGGTCGTCACACGCGAGCAGGTCATCGACGAAGGTTGGTTCGGCGCAACTGTCGCTCCACCCGTTCGGACGCGCCTCGGTGACGTCGCGCTTGTCGCCCGCGAGCCAGTCACGTTTCACGAAAATACCGACTCCGGCAGCTATCAGTTGATCTGCCGCCACGGTTCGCTTACCTCGGCTGAAGTGAACGTCCCACTCCTCGCCGGCACCGCCTGACAACCAGGCGCTGCAGGATTCCGGTAGAAAGATCGTCATGTGCGACACGTCATCGTCCCCCGACACCACCCCTGCCGCGACAGAGCCAGAAACCGACACGGAGCCAGAGGGTCCTGACGTTGTGCCGCCGCGCGACGAGACCTCTACAGGGGGTGCCGAGGCTGCCGAACCGGCAGCCCTACGTGAAGCTGTGACGCAGCCTGCCAAGGTGATGCGCATTGGATCGATGATCAAGCAGATGCTTGAAGAAGTCCGTATGACCTCGCTCGATGAGGCGTCACGAGAACGCCTCGCCGAGGTCTACGAACGTTCGATCGTCGAGCTGTCCGAGGCAATGTCGGAGGATTTGCAAGAAGAGCTCCGGTCACTGGCGCTGCCGTTCGACCATGACGAAGTTCCGAGTGAAGCCGAGCTGCGCGTTGCCAAGGCGCAACTCGTCGGCTGGCTTGAGGGCCTTTTCCACGGTATCCAGGCGAGCATGATGGCCCAACAGGCTGTTGCCCAACAGCAGCTTGCCCAAATGCGTCAGCTCCCGAACGGTCAGATCGTCCAAGGCGGAGCCCAGCAAGCGCCGGGCCAGCCTGGAGCCCCTGCCGACGGCGACCGACCCGGTACCTACCTGTAGCGCACTGCACTCCAGCCCGCCAGAGGCGGAGCGAGTAAGGCGAACGGGTGGTTGCCGTGGGCCGAGGAGGGACCGTCGGCGAGGAACGAGCCGTCGCAGCCCGATCGATCGACAGGGACAGGACCCGAGAGCCGGTCGTATGCAACCGTTGGAAAACCGAAGAGATTCACTGCTACGTTCAGAATCTCAACGTTGTAAGTAACCCGCTCAGAAAAGCCAGATGGCCGACTCCTTCACCCACCTCCATGTTCACACCGAATTCTCGATGCTCGACGGTGCCTCGCGACTTGACGAGCTAGTGGCCAAGGCAGTTGAGGATGGCCAGCCAGCGCTTGGCATGACCGACCACGGCAACATGTACGGCACTCTCGACTTTTACAAAGAGTGCAACAACCAAGGGATCAAGCCGATCATCGGCACCGAGGCCTACATGGCCCACGAGCACCGGAGCGAACGTCCATCGCGGCGGGGCCTTGTCGACGATTCGGG
>CAWUXP010000056.1:0-4402 GCA_963926495.1 Candidatus Ilumatobacter herschelensis | reverse complement strand
CAGGCCTGTCAGCGTGGCACCTGCCGCTGCGGCCCGCTCGACAATGCCGTCAAGGCTGGTGTTGAAACGGGCGTAGCCGCCGAGGCGGACCATCGATACGTCGGTGCCATGCTCGAGCAGCCGGTGGAACATGTCGTCACTGCCGTTCAGGCAGGTCACCCGCTCAGACTCGATCAGGGCCGCCGTCAGCGCGAGGGCGAAGTCGTTCACGACGACGCGACAGCCGGCTGCGACAGCAGCCATGAGGGAGCCAAGGCCGAAGGTTCCGCACAGCGGCATCACCGCCATTACTGTGTCGTCCGATCGGTAGCCGAAACGTGCGGCGGCATCGACGGCATGGTCGGCAATCGAGCACTGCTGCTGGAGCACCATCTTGGGACGACTCGTGGTCCCCGACGTGGTGAAGACGACGAACGGATCTTCCCGTCTACGTACTCGCCCCATGGGCGACGCCGTTGTCCATTCGGGTAGAGCTCCATCAAGCGAAGCCGCAACGTCAACCATCCGAGCGCCTGATCGCTCAACCAAATCGGCAGCCTCATCGTCGCTATAACGCGTGTTGACCGACACGGCGATGAATCCTCCCGCGGCACACGCAAGCAGCAGCCGCAAATATCCGATGCCGTTGGGGAGTCGGATCGGAATGCGGTTGCCGGGCTCAAGGCCCTGCTTGTTAAGCCAGGCAGCGAGTCGACGACCATCGTCGGCAAGCTCGCGCGCCGAACGACTCGTCCCGTCGTCGAATTGGAGATGTGAGTCCGATCCTTCGAACACGTCGAGAACGTCAGGGTGAAGCGCTGGCACGGGGCCAGTGTCGCACTCACGCTCCGTTGACCAGGAGGCGAGGCACGGTCTGAGTGCCGCCGGGTGGTCGGAGCGAGCCGGCAGGCCCAACGCTAATTACGCTGCGGTCATGGAGTTGACCGTCAAAGAAGTCCGCGTGCTCGGGTGTCTGATCGAAAAGGGTGCGACGACCCCGGATCATTATCCGCTGTCGACGAACGCGCTCGTCAACGCATGCAATCAAAGGTCGAACCGTGAGCCGGTCGTCGAATACAGCGAACAGGAGGCTGTCGCTGCGATGGTTCTCGTCCGCCAAAACGGACTGGCGCGGACGAACGGGAGTGGCCGTTCCGACAAGCACCGGCACATTCTCATCGACGCGCTCGGGATCGATCTCGACCAGCAGGCGTTGCTCGCCGTGATGATGTTGCGTGGGCCGCAGTCGTCTGGCGAATTGAAGACACGGACCGATCGGTACGCAACATCGCAGGGCTCGGGCTTTGAGTCACCCGACGACATCGAAGCAGTGCTCACAGCAATGGCAGACAAGGCCGACCCCTACGTCGCCAACATCGGTCGAGGGCCGGGCCAAAGCCAAGACCGGTGGGCGCATCTCTTCGGCGAGACGGTGCCCGACGTCAACGACCTCGGCACTCCCCCGACCCCTGCAACCCCTGCGACCCCTGCGAGCCCGTCTCTGGCGCAGCGGGTCGAAAGCTTGGAGGCCCGGCTGGCAGTTCTCGAGGAGGCGCTCGGTATGCCGGCCGCCACGTCGTACCCTGCGCAAGATGACTGACATCGCCCCCCTTGATGACGGCTCGGAACTCTGCGTTGCCTGCGGGATCTGCTGCGACGGCATCCTGTTTTCTTCCGTCACGGTTACGGACCCATCTGAAGCTGAGCGTGTACGCGCCCTCCGGATTCCCGTCCACGTGGTCGACGAACGCCATTTCTTCGATCAACCGTGTTCTGCACTTGGAGACAAAGGATGTTCGATCTACACCGAGCGGCCGCTCCTCTGCCATGCTTATCGATGTTTGCTGCTCAAGCAGGTCGACGCTGGCACAATGCCGCTCGCCGATGCACTGCGCACCGTCGAGGAGGCACGGCGACGCGAGGTCGAGATCCGGGCATTGATGAATCTGGACGTTGCGACGGATGGCACCCCGCTCGTTCAGCTGTACCGACAGTTCCTGCTCGACAATGCTGACCAGCTCGAATCGCCAGAATCGCGCGAACTCATCAAGCGCTTCGAACACCATCAGGTCGAATTGGCGAAAAACTTTGAACCGGCGATGATCACCGTCTAAGGCACGAGCCGCAGCGCCAGACGCCACGTCGCGCTGCTGCGATGACAAGACGGTGCAACAAGAGCGCATACGATGTTGACCACACGACGAGAAACGAGCTCACCGCTATGTCCAAGAATGCTTACCGCGAGCACATGCAGAACGTTCCGCTGCTCTCCGGACTTGATACGCGAGAGCTCGATGAGGTCATCGACATCACGACCGACATCAGCGTGCCCGCTGCCCGGATCCTCATCAAAGAAGGAGCCAGCGTTCAGGAGATGATCATTGTCATCGACGGCAACCTTGAGGTCACTCGCGGCGGTCAACACGTCGCGAACATTGGGCCCGGCGGCTTCGCCGGCGAAATGGCGCTCCTCACCGATTCGCCACACAACGCAACAGTTGCGGCCACGGTGGACTCACGCGTGCTTCACATTGAGGGTGGAGCCTTCGACGTACTGCTCAAGCGGGTTCCAGCTATCGCCGTCAAGATGTTGCCCATCGTTGCGTCGCGCGTCACCAAGCCAGACGATCACTCAGCCTGACATCGCGTCGCCGATCAGTGTCCGTTGACGGCCGAGCGAAGTTGATCGAGCGTCGGCGACCCGGCCAAACCTGCCGGTGTTTTGTAGACCCGGCACGACAAGCCGACAGGTGTGTCGAGATCGGCAAAGGGATCCACGCCATCCACCATGATGCTCGGTGAGCCCCGAAACTGAGTCGCCTCAGCCTCTTCGACGGTGTTCACGATGCGACGCTCAATCACCATCTCAGGGTGTTGAGCGCCAAGCGTACGAAGATGGCCGTCTGCGACGAGCCAGTTCGGGCAGTCATCGAAGTAGAGCAGCGTCACGTTCATGGCTCCAACGTAAACCTTGCAATACCGTCGACGGTGATGAGCGCACATCGACCGACGCGTGATGTTCTCAATTCTCGACAGCCAAAAAGCGAGCCGCGCACGAACTGTCGATGCGTGGCCTTCGACGACGGCCCGCCGAACGTCGAGAAGTAACTTCGTTTGCATGAACCGCGCCGAGGTCATCGCTACCGCATTCGTCCCCACACCCGCAGGCGTCGTGTCCCCGCCAACTCAGGATGCGTCAGCCGCTCGGCGGTTGCGCGATGCCATCGAACCAATCGCGATGCACTCGGTGTGGTGCGAAGGAACGAGTGCCCGCCTCGGGGCTTTGGGCCTCGACTTCTTCGAAAGCTATGTCACCTGTCGCGCCTCGTTGCTCGGCGAGCCCGAACCTGGAGTCGTCGTCGCGACCTTTGCCGTTTTCGAGCCGACCGTGATCTGCGCGGTGTACGAGGCGGGCCGTTCGAAATGCGGCCGCGCCGAGTTGCTCGCGGCACGCGACGAGTCGACCATTGCCAGCCTGTCGGCGGCGCTCAACAATGTCGACACCGAACGGGTCGGCACTGTTGCCAATGTGCTGCTCGACGCGGCGATGAGCGCCGACGGGACTGGCCGTCCACTATTCTCGGGTCTCCGTGACCAGCCCGTTCCCGCAGGCGCCATCGGTCGCCTCTGGCGAGCGTGCGAGTTGATTCGTGAACATCGAGGTGACAGTCACGTGGTCGTCTGCGTGGCGGCCGGGTTGAGCCCGGTTGCGATGAACATCCTCACCGAACTCTGGGTCGGCATGCCGATCGCCACGTACTCAGCGTCACGCTTTTGGTCGGTACCAACAATCGAGGCGACCTGCGCGGATCTGCGATCACGCGGTTGGCTCGACGGTGATCAACTGTCCGAGGCTGGCCAGACGATGCGCGACCAAATCGAATCGGCGACCGATGAACTTCAGGGTTCAATCATCGACAGCGTCGTCCTCGGCTGTTCTAACGACGCTGCCGTCGAAGGCCTGATCAACGATCTCGCCGACTGGTCGCAACGATGCATCGACGCCAACGCCTTCCCTCCTGACGTCTTCAAACGCGCGGCGGGGTAACTGCCGCTTCCGCCAGGCTGACAGCAGTTCCCCCGAGAGCTGGTGTTTCGCTAGACGATACGCAGGCCTGATATCGCCCGAGAGATGACCAGTTGTTGGATCTGCTCGGTGCCTTCGAAGATGTCGTGGATCTTCGCGTCACGGTGCCAGCGCTCAACGGGGTACTCACGGGTGTAGCCATAGCCGCCGAGGATCTGGATGGCACGCTCGGTCACCCATGTGGCAGTGCGACCCGCCTTGAGCTTGGCCATCGAGCCTTCGGCGTTCACGAAGCCCTTGTTCTTGCCAAGCCAAGCGGCTCGCCAAATGAGGTTGCGGGAAGCTTCAATCTCGGTCGCCATGTCAGCGAGCATGAACGCAATCGACTGGTTCATG
>CAWUXP010000055.1:0-5706 GCA_963926495.1 Candidatus Ilumatobacter herschelensis | reverse complement strand
CGGCCTGTGCGTCGGCATCCTTGGCACCGTCCTGGTGCAATCGTCGTCTGCCTCGACGTCGATCATCGTTGGACTGGTGGCCACGAAGGGCATCAGCGTCGACGCGGCGATTCCGATGATCATGGGCGCGAACATCGGTACAACCGTCACCAACACCCTGGTATCGCTCGGCCACATCAGGCAGCCCGCCGAGTTCAAGCGAGCATTTGCCGCCGCCACGGTGCACGACTTCTTCAACGTGCTGGCAGAGCGCAGATTGATTTCGACGCTGTTCGGCGAAGCCGCCGACCTGCTGGCCGAGCGCAACGACGAGCGCAACGAGGAGTTCGCCACTCGCGTTCTCGCCCTGGTCGCCGAGCACCAGGCAAAAATCGAGAGCTACCTTCACTCAGACCGGCCCGGCCGCGCGGTCGTACCCCGTGCGATTTACTACCGTTACCTGAAGCGCATTGTTGCCAACCTACTCGGCATCGTCCGCACCGCCGCCGACCCGCTCCCGTCTTCCGCCACCGAAGAAGACGACAAAGACGACTGAACAGAAAAACCGCGGGAATCGCCGAGGTCCAGGCGCCGCGGACAACGTTGAGCTTGCTCAATGACCGACGGCGGCAACGCAGGGAACGCCGCTCGAAGCTTCAGCGAGAATACTTGTATCCCAAGCCGCGGATAGTGGTGATCAGTTGGGGGTCGCTCGGGTCGGTTTCCAACTTGCTCCGCAACCGTTTGATGTGGACGTCGAGCGTCTTCGTGTCTCCGACATAATCGTGTCCCCAAATCCGATCAATCAATGTCTCGCGTGGCAGCACGCGACCAGCGTTGACGAGTAGCAGGTGGAGCAGCTCAAACTCCTTCAACGGAAGGGTCAGCTCGTCGCCTTCGAGAGTGATCCGGTGTGCTTCAGGGTCGAGCATGACAGCGCCAACTTCGATCGTTCCGGCGCCGAGGCCTGCGGTCGAATCAGATGCCTCACCAGAACGTCGAAGGACTGCCCGAATTCGTGCAGCAAGCTCGCGAATTCGGTACGGCTTCGTGACGTAGTCGTCGGCGCCGACTTCGAGCCCGACAACCGTGTCGATCTCCGCGCTCTTGGCGGTAACCATAATAATCGGCACTCCACTCTTCTTGCGGATCTGGCGACACACCTCGATGCCCGAGAGCCGGGGCAGCATCACGTCGAGCAAGACCAGGTCGGGAGAAACGGCGTCGAATTTTTCGAGGGCGTCGACACCGTCGACGGCCACGTGCACCGTGAACCCCTCACGGACAAGGCCAATGTTGAGGGCTTCAACAAATGATGGCTCGTCTTCCACGACCAAGATCACGGCTTCACCCATCGGGCACGCTCACCTTCTGTGGCAGAGATGATTCCGCCGCTACTGCAGGCCGACCGGATGCCGGCTGCACTCCGATCTGATCGGCCAACTCATCTGCTTCGGGGCCTGGCCCGAGGAGTCGGGCCGGGAGGCGAAAGGTAAATGTTGACCCTTCGCCCTCCTGCGATTGCACAGAGACAGCGCCCCCGTGGTTGTTCGCGACGTGCCGCACGATGGCGAGGCCCAACCCGGTTCCACCGGTCTGTCGGGCACGCGCCTTGTCGACCCGATAGAACCGTTCGAATACTCGGTCGAGATCGGCAGCGGGAATGCCGACGCCCTGGTCAACGACCATGACTTCGACCCACCGCTCGTTGCGACGGATGCGGACTTGCACCAGCGAGCCGTCGTCGCTGTATTTGACGGCGTTCTCGACGAGGTTTCCAATGGCGGAGATCAACTGTGCCCGGTCGGCACGAATCCATAGTCGATCTGCTGCGTCGACCATTTCGACTTGCACCTGGTGGCCATCAGCTGCCATCCGGCCTCGGGCCACGGCTTCGCCGACGACCGCAGTGAGGTCGACTTCGTCGTCAAGACGATGGCTCAACTCGATGCGTGACAACTTCAGCAAGTCGTCGATCGTTCGTGCCGCACGGTGTGACTCTTCAACAACTCGGCTCGACAGCGTGTTGATCACCGTTTTATCGGTTTCATCGGCGAGCATTTCTGCCAAAACCGCGATGGCCCCGACCGGTGTCTTGAGTTCATGTGAAATGTTTGCCACGAAGTCGGTTCGCATCGAGTCGATGCGAACGCGATCGCTGATGTCGTCGATCGTGGCCACTGCACCGCCGTTGGGGATCGGTATTGCGTCAATGCTGAACGTGGTCTTAGGCGGCCCTTGAAGTTCAACGATCCGTCCAGCCCGCTCGCCCGATTGCGTCTCGGTGAAGAGTTGCTGAAGGTGCGAATCGACGATGACGCCGGCGTGCGTGCCCGTGAGGGCGTCGGCGGCTTCGTTGCGATACACGGTCTTCAACGATGCGTCGCACATCACGACACCCATCTCCAGACGGTCGACGGCGCTCTGCAATCCCAACGCGCGATCAGCATCGTTGCCAGCAGCCGTCGATGCCTCTCCCGTCGGCTCCTTGCTTGCCATCTGGTGGCGACGAAATCCGCGTGTGTCGTCATTTGACCGGCGTGCCAGCACAACCCCGCTCGCAAGACCGATCACCACTCCGGCAAGCAGTACGACGATCACAGGCATGTCAGATCTCAGCCCTGATCGACTGGAACGATGACGCTGTTGACGATCTCGGGCGGGTCGTTGTCGCTCTCGGGATGCGGATGCTCTGGGACCCAGCCCTCGACGATGTAGCGAACGCTGTCGCCGACGTTGACAGCGTGGTCACCAATCCGCTCATAGAAGCGGGCGACCACAGCGAGTTGCACGGCGACTTGGAGGTCGATGGTGCCAGCCGCATGGCTTTCGAAGATCACCTGGATGAACTGGCGTTGCAGATCGTCGAGGTAGGAGTCCATGTCGTGCAGCGCCGCAGCCCGGGGGCTATCAAGGGTGAGATACGCCTCGGTTGCTTCCTTGAACAGCAGTTGGGCCTGGTTGCCCATTTTCTGGATGACACCGCGCAGGCTTGGGTCAAGATCGTGACTGTAGATCCGACGAGCCGCCTTGCAGATGTTGACACACAGATCGGCGGAGCGCTCGATGTCGGCAATGATCTTGATGGCTGACACAAGCGAACGAAGGTCGGAGGCAACCGGGGCTTGCAGCGCAATCACCTTGAAGCACCGCTCTTCGAATTCGACCGCCTTGGCGTCGTATTCGTCGTCGCCCAGAATGACGTACTCAGCTGCTTCGAGATCACCGTCGAGAAGGATCTGCGTGGCACGCGGCACGAGTTCGGTGACTCCGGCGCACATTCGCGCAATGCCCGCTCCGATCTCGGCGAGTTGCTCGTGGAAGTTGGAGCGAAGTTCTTTCGACATCAGCCGAACCGCCCCGTCACGTAGTCCTGCGTTGCTTGCTTGGCGGGGTTGGCAAAGATCTTCTCGGTCGTGTCCATTTCGATCAGCTTTCCAGGTTTGCCGGTTCCTTCGATCGTAAAGAAGCCGGTTCGGTCGCTCACTCGTGCCGCCTGTTGCATGTTGTGCGTGACGATCACAATGTTGTACGTGCGCTTGAGTTCGAGCATCAGTTCTTCGATCGCGAGCGTCGAGATCGGGTCGAGCGCCGAGCACGGCTCGTCCATCAGCAACACGTCAGGCGACACGGCAATGGCGCGGGCGATACACAGACGCTGCTGCTGGCCACCCGACAGGCCCGACCCCGGCTTGTCGAGACGATCCTTCACCTCGTTCCAGAGGTTGGCACCGCGCAACGACTCTTCGACGAGCTCGGCCGCTTCGGTTTTGCTCATCCGCTTGGAATTGAGCTTCTTACCTGCCAACACGTTGTCTGCAATTGACATAGTTGGAAACGGGTTGGGGCGTTGGAACACCATCCCGATCTTGCGTCGTACCGCCACCGGATCAACACCGTGGCCGTAGAGATCCTTGTCGTTGATCACGACGCTGCCTTCGACGTAGGCGCCGTCGATGACTTCGTGCATCCGGTTAAGTGATCGCAAGAACGTCGACTTGCCACAACCGGACGGGCCGATCAGCGCCGTGATCGACTGCGGGTTGATCGTCATCGAGACGTCTTCTACCGCCTTGAACGCGCCGTAGTAAATGTTGAGATTGGTGACGTCGATGCGGTTCGGCAGGTCAACCGGCGCATTCAGATCCGATTCGACCGCCGAGCCGTTTCCGGCCTGAGTCGTTTGTGCGGAGTTGGGCATGATCACTGCGCCGTTCTGGGTCGAAAGGAGAGGGCTTGAAGTTACCGAGCGGTTCATTTCAGACCCTTGGGCTTGAGGATGGAAGAAAGGATACGGGCCCCGGTGAAGAGGACCGCCACGATGATGACGAGGGTGAGTGCCGACGCCCACGCCCGATCGAGGCTTGCGTCACGCGGCAACGTCGGAAATGCGTAGGAGTTGTAGGTGAAGACGGGCAGTGTCGCCATGCGTCCCGAGAACGGGTTGTAGTTGACACCTTGAGCAATGCCCACGGTGATGAGGAGCGGCGCCGTTTCACCGATCACACGAGCGATCGACAGCACAATGCCGGTCAAAATGCCAGCAACCGCGGTGGGGAGAACGATCTTGACGATCGTTTTCCATTTCGGGACACCCAAGGCACACGACGCTTCGCGAAGTTCGTTCGGCACGAGGCGCAGCATTTCTTCGGACGCACGCACGACGACAGGCGTCATCAGCAGCGTGAGTGCGACTGCTCCGGCCAGGCCTGATCGGTGGCCGGGGCCATCGATGAGAACGAAGAGTGCGTAGGCAAATAGGCCAGCAACGATCGAAGGGATACCGGTCATCACGTCGACCAACCCCGTGACCCGCTTGGCGAAGCGAGTCTTGCCGCCGTACTCAACGAGATAGATGGCGGTGAACAGTCCAAACGGTACGGAGAACGATGTGGCCAGCGCCGTAATGATCAATGTGCCGATAATGGCGTGGTACGCGCCGCCGCCCTCACCAACGACGCCGCGCATTGTTTCGGTGTAAAAGGCCCAGTCGAATCGATTCGATCCGCGCTCCACAACGGTCCAGATGACCGAGATGAGCGGCAGTAGAACAACAGCGAAGGAACTCGCCATGACCGCTGTGGCAAGCCGGTCGCTCGCATGACGCTTCGATTCGACCATGCGCGAAACGACGTAGGTGCCCACGATGAAAACCAGCAGTGTCACAATGACCCAGCGCGCCCAGTTGACGCTGCCTGAGGGCAACCATGTCAGCGCTCCAAGAACAACCGCACCACCAAAGATCGCGAACATGCCTTTGCCAGCAAGTTCGCCACTCGTGATGTCACCACTTGGGTCAGAGCCAACGTCGGGGAAGGGGTCTGTGCCTGGATCGAGATTGTCTGTGGTCATTGTCATCCGTCAGCTCCAGAGAATCCGGTGTCTGCGACCCGACGTGCGAGTGCGTTGACCCCAAAGGTCATGATGAACAACACCAGGCCGGTTGCGATCAATCGGTTCACCTCGAGGCCCGACGACTCCGGGAACTGGAGCGCAATGTTCGCAGCGATCGTATTCGAGTTCGAGTTCGTGATGATGTTCCAGAAGTATCCGTCGGCCGGCGAAAGGATGATGGCCACGGCCATTGTCTCGCCGAGCGCACGACCAAGGCCCAGCATCGCTCCAGAGATCACACCCGAGCGACCGTACGGGAGCACTGCTTGGCGGATCATCTCCCAGCGGGTGGCGCCGAGAGCCAGCGAGGCCTCTTCGTGCAGTCTTGGCGTC
>CAWUXP010000054.1:0-5414 GCA_963926495.1 Candidatus Ilumatobacter herschelensis | reverse complement strand
CGCCACACACCGAGTGTCGAGGCGTTCTGCGCTCACGTTTCAGCAACTCGCACGCGGCTCGATGCCATCATCAACAACGCCTGCCAGACAGTGCGCCGCCCAGCCGGGTTCTACGAACACATGATGGATGTTGAGACCGCCGCGCTCGACACGCTGCCAGCCGAAGTACTGCAACTCGTTGGTTCGTACGAGCAGCTCCGTGGTCCCGCGTCCATTGGCACGGCAACCGACCCGAACAGCACCGCTCCACTCACACCGAGCACCTCGGCCGACGCTCCAGGTCTGACCCGGTCTGCCGAACTCTCCCAAACAGTGCTGCTTCCGGAAGATCAACCGTCGGCCGACACGCTCTTTCCGGCGGGCCAGCTCGATCAAGATCTCCAGCAGGTCGACCTGCGCGGTCGCAATTCGTGGCGACTCCAGTTGCACGAGGTCTCGTCGGTCGAACTGTTGGAAACCCAACTCGTCAACGCCGTTGCACCGTTCGTGTTGAATGCCCGGCTCAAGCCCCTGATGGAAGCAACGCCGGGCGACCACAAGCACGTCGTCAACGTGTCAGCCGTCGAGGGCCAGTTCTACCGGCCGCGCAAAACCACCAAGCATCCGCACACGAACATGGCCAAGGCGGCGCTCAACATGATGACACGCACGTCGGCAACCGACTATCACGCGTCAGGCATCAACATGAACAGCGTCGACACCGGCTGGGTCAGCGACGAAGACCCTGTGGCAATCGCCGAAGCAAAAACCGCCGAGCACCGGTTCCATCCGCCACTCGACATCGTCGATGGTGCGGCTCGAATCGTCGACCCAATCATCGACGGTCTGAACACCGGCACCCACGTATGGGGCCAGTTCCTGAAGGACTACGCGCCCACCGACTGGTAGTCGGCGGGCGCCGTAATTTCAACTGCGACATCTGTCAGCAATTGGTTCGGCGATCTGTAAGAGTTCTTACTGTGGTCACACCGTGCTGTGGTCACACCGTGCTGTGGTCACACATTGGTGTGGCCGGACGATCGCCCAGTGATCAGCCGGGCGACTCGTTGGCCTGTCAGGTATTGCCAACCCCAGTTCGACATCGCACTGGCCTTCGAGCGGAAGTCGATGAGCGTCATGATGTGTACAACCCACCACACGAGCCAGGCGAAGTAGCCGCCGAATTGAAGCTTCGGGCCGAGGTAGGCAACCGCCTTGGACCGACCGATCGTGGCCATCGATCCCTTGTCCTTGTATTTGAACAGCGGCCGGCTGTTACCCGCCAAGTCTGCGACGATGCAACGGGCGGCGTGTTGGCCGCCCTGTGTTGCAGCAGGAGCCACGCCGGGCACCGCCTTGCCGTCCGACTGGGCCGCAGCGAGGTCGCCGATAACGAACACCTCGGGGTGTCCTTCGATACTGAGGTCGGCCCTCACTGGCACACGGCCCGCCCGATCGGCGTCATCCGTGACAGCTCGGCCGAGCGGCGATGCAGCCACTCCGGCACCCCACAAAACGGTGGCTGCGGGAATGATGCCAGCTTCGGTGGTCACCCCGTGCTCATCGATTGCAATGACCGGTGTCGACAACAGCACATCGACACCGAGCTTGGCAAGTTGGCGCTTGGCCGACGCCGACAGCTTTTCGGTGAACGCAGCGAGCACACGGGGCCCCGCCTCGACGAGCACGACTCGGCTTTTGGTCGTGTCGATTGAACGGAAATCGGCACTGAGTGCCTTGGTCGCAATTTCTTTTACGGCACCGGCAAGTTCGACCCCGGTGGGGCCAGCTCCGACGACCACAAACGTCATCAATCGTTCCCGTTCGGCAACATCATCAGTATTTTCAGCTCGTTCGAATGCAAGCAGGATCCGCCGACGGATGTCAAGCGCATCGTCGATGGACTTGAGCCCCGGAGCGAACTCGGCCCAACTGTCGTTGCCGAAGTAGGAGTGGGTGGCCCCAGCCGCAAGGACCAGATGATCGTAGGGAAACGCAACGTCGGCGGTCAGGACCGCTCGCGCATCGAGGTCGATCGCAGTGACTTCGGCGAGCCGAACTCGCACGTTGTTCTGTTTGCGGACAATATGGCGGATCGGCTGAGCAATGTCGGAAGGGTTCAAACCGGCACTTGCCACTTGGTACAGCAGCGGCTGGAACGTGTGGTGATTCTCTCGGTCGATCAGCGTGATATCGACGTTCGTGTCGGCAAGTGCTCTGGTGGCGGCAAGCCCACCAAACCCGCACCCGACGATAACGACATGTGGACGACCTTGGGTCGTATTTTCCATAGGGTGATTCTGCTGGCATCGCCCCGGGCGCGCTGCGTCGTGCGAGGAGTTACCGGACACGTCAGCCCTCAAGTCCGCGTGTCACCGAGCAGCGTTGCCTTAACACGATCGATTTGTGGCTCCGACAGCGACCGGTTGGACTTCACCTTGACGGTGGTCGTCCCCGACGGATGCTCATGAGCATCGAGGTCGCGCAGGAAGATCACTCCGGTGAGCCCGGCGTCATTCGACGCGGCGGCGAGCCGGTCGAGTGCGTCGACCTCGGCATTTTCCCAGTCTGGCGTGGCAACGATGATGTCGTGGACTACTGGCAGCTGCGACAGGTTGGTGACGCACTCAATGCTGCTGTGGCCGGCGTGCCAGGTTGCACCCTCGGCAGTCCGCAATCTCACGGCAGCCGCGCCCACCAGGTCGATGGTTCCGTGGACGTCTTGCCCCGAGACCCGCAGGATGACCTCGTCGCCGACTGCGTACCGATCTTCGAAGAGTGCAACGGTCCCGGTGATCAGATTCCGGATGACTTCCTGGCCCGAAAGGGCGAGCGCGAGCCCGACGAAGCCGGCACTCGAAATCACCAAGACAGCGTCGACGCCCACGATGTTCAGACCGATCAGCAGCGCACCGCCGAAGATACAACCCGTCATGAGATGTCCGAGCTTGCGCGCTGCAGCGTCAGCGCGCGTCCGGCGACGAGTCTGCTCCTGTCCGTCGACGTCGACGTTGCGGGGAAGGCGTACCCGCCAGTTCCCGGCATCAGACTGGGCCCGACGCACCGAACGGCGCGTCATCGTTCGGATCGAGCGACGCGCAACCCATGAAAGAGCCATTGCTGCGGGCAGCAGGACAACGAGTTCGGCCACAGAGGCAAATTTTTCGATCATGACGAAACCGATTCCAAGTTAAGGAGGTGAACCCCTCCGAGGGCTACTAGAAGAGTGAGTGCACTGTCAAAACTACCCACTCCGCTCACTCGGTAATCGGCGCGAGCCCAGGTCGACGTGTGACAGTCCACACTGCGCCTGATGCAGTGAGACCGCGGACACTACGGCGAAGGTGTCGCTACGAACGCGGTGACCTCGGCAACGAGACGCTCCCACATGCCTGGAGGGAGATCATGGCCGAGCCTGTCGATCTCGATAAAGCGGGCATTCGCCAGGCAGTCGGCGGTGTGCCGGCCTGCGCTCGGATCGATCAACGTGTCAGCGGAACCGTGCATGACCAGCGACGGCACCTGCACCATCTGCAACATGGCGTCGCGAACCGGGCTGCGTAGCACTGCCGCGTACTGCCGTTGAGTCCCTGCCGGGTCGACGCCGTGGTCGAACATCTCGGCACCTTTCGCGCGGACCCAAACCGGGTCCCACAAATCAGGCGATGCCCAGAAACGCTCCGTCTCGACACGATGGTCCAGCCATCCGGCCCGATCATCAGGAGCAACAGCAAAGAGCGCGTCGCGAACGGCAGGGTCGCTGCCGCCCACCGTGCGGTCTCCGGTGGACGACATCAGCGAGACAAGATGAGTGATGCGTTCGGGATACTCGATCGCCACCTGCTGCGCAATCATGCCGCCCATCGACTGCCCGAACACGACGGCGTCGTCCCATCCGACCGAGTCGAGAACTGCGATGGCATCGGCGGCCATGTCGCTCGCGTCATACTCATCAACTGACCGCGAGGAACGGCCGACGTCACGGTTGTCGAAGCGCACGACATCGAACCCGGCTTCGACGAACAGGTCAACGAAACCCTGCTGGTATGCCGCTGAGGGTGAGCCAAGTCCGTTGATCAAGAGCAGCCTGGTGCCGCCGATCGAGCGGGAAGCCCGTTGCCACCACAGCCTCGTGTCACCGTTCATCGCCCACAGACCGGACATCGGGCCCGGTGGGATCCGGACGAGTTCGGCGATGTCGCCGACGACTGCATCGGCCTCGGCAGACGCCCATGTCGGTGTGGCAGCCGGGTCACATCGGGCGACAAAACGCGTGCCTGCGCTCTGGGCTGTTGCTAGGTCTTGGCGACTGTCGCCGACGAAGACGATGTCGGCCGGAGCAACGTTCCATGCTGCGGCGATTTCGAGCAGAACTGCCGGGTCAGGTTTAATCGGGCCGCCGTCGTCGGCACATCGCACCGGATCGAACACGCCAACAAGTTCGTGACCCACGAGTTCGTCGCGAGTGTTGGCAACGCCGTCGGAAGTGGCAATGGCGAGTCGCAGACCCATATCGGCGAGTGCACGGAGCGTCCCTGCGATGTCTCCGATCGGAGTGACTGGTCCGAACTGTGCTGCGGCCGCCGCATCGCCAACGGCAGCACGAGCCAGATCGGGCTCGTGCCCCAGGGACGCCAGCACGTCGATGACGCGCGTACCGATCTCGCCAACCGACCCGACCGCGGCAAGCCCGTCGATGACCAAGCCGCCCTCAGCGACCCCGAGGAGCTCGGTCAACACCGCTGACAGAGATGCATCGTCGAGTCGTTCTACAACGTCGTCGATGATGCCGCTGAAGAACGGGTACCACCGAGCGTCAAGATCAAACAGGGTGCCGTCTTTGTCGAACACGACCCCAGCCGCCCCTACCATCACCAGCGCAATCGGATCGTCGGCTGTTGAGGCACCCATGAGATCAGCCCGGCCGGTTCGGATCGTTCAGCGGTTGGCGCTGAGCTGGCTTGTCGCCATCGTTGCCGCCATCGTTGTTGCCATCGGTGTGACCGTCGCCGACAGCAAGATCGATCCAGACCGGTTGATGATCTGAGCCCGGGGCCTCCTCGTTGATGCCAGCAGCGACAACCCGCTCCGCCAGGCCCGGAGTGACGAACACGTAATCGAGCCGGGTCCCCTCGGTGAACTCGGTCTGCTCGTCCCACCAGGTGACCCCGTCGGTGATCTCACGCCCAGTCAGCCGCCAGGTGTCGACCAGCCGATCGGACGTCATGATCGGCCCGTAGTAGTAGTCAGGCTCGCCGGTCATCGCGAAATAGGCCGGCGACTCGGGGAGCATGTTGCAGTCACCCATCACGACGAAGTCGTCGGGTACCGCACTTGGCATTCCGAGCAATCGTGATGGCCCGGTTGCCGCAGTGCCATGCCGAGCCGCGTCAGAAGCAAACGCCAGTAGGTGTTCGATCTCGGCGACGCGGTGG
>CAWUXP010000053.1:0-21878 GCA_963926495.1 Candidatus Ilumatobacter herschelensis | reverse complement strand
ACCGTCGGTACACACATCGAGCATGCCACCCGTGCCGAAGGTGATCTTCGCCTGGCCTGGCCGGACGCACCCCTGGCCGATGAGTGAAGCCTGCTGATCACCGATCAGCGCGGCAATCGGGGGGCTTGCGGGGAGCGCCGTAGCGCGCCCGATCACACCAGCCGAGTCGACAATGTCGGGAAGTATTGCCTCGGGGATCGAGAAGGCATCAAGAATGTCGTTTCGCCATCCGGTGCCGTCGATCGAGCGTAGGCCGCTGGTGGTCGCCGAAAAATTGGTGTGATCGGCGACGTGGACTGCACCCTTGGTCAACGTCCAGGCAATCCAGCTGTCGAGGGTGCCGGCACAGAGATCGCGGCCCTCGAGGCCAGGTGTGTTGGCCAGGATCCACTGGATTTTCGTTGCGCTCTGGTTGGGAGCCATTGCCCAGCCATGCTCGGCCTTGGCCATGATGCACTCCATCACGGTGCGCAGGTCCTGCCAGCCCAGACCCGGGCCGACCGGCTTTCCTGTGGCCCGATCCCAGACGACAACGCTGGCACGCTGATTGGTGATGCCAACAGCATCGACCGGCGCATCGACTCGGGCTAAAACGGTGTGCGCAGCATCGAGTGTGAGCAGCGCGATGTCGGCGGCATCGAACTCGACGAGGCCCGGTGAGGGGCTACTTGGTGGGCATGCCCGGTATTCGAACGCGACGATCGACAATGTGTCGTCGACCACAGCGGCTCGAAGGCCGCTCGTGCCGACGTCGATCACCAGAAACTGGGCCATCAGCGGCCCTTTCGTTGCGACGGGACGAAGCCGCGCCGCTGCAGACGATTGCCCAGAATGCCACCCATTAAGCCCGCGAACGCCACGAAGCTGAGCGTGAAGAAGATGCTTAACCAATTAATCGTGCTGCCCCTGACGAGGGCGACCAGGATCAGGACGAACTGCACGACGATGAACGTTCCCGACGCCGTGACGATCCCGTGGCTGAATGGGGCCCCGGCTCGCTGGACCCAGGCAGCGCAACCGGCGCCGAGCGTGAAGCCGAGCACGAACCCGAAGAACAGCAGAATGTTGGTGCCGTTGCTGTCCGAATTGAGGAGAGCGGCGAACACGAAGAACGGAACGGCGAACACCAACGTGACACCAGCACCGGCACGCAGTGCATCGAAATCCCACCGGCCAGGCAACACGGCGCCAATTTTGTCCAATGGATCACTCACGGCCACGGAACCTCACCAAAGCTGGACGTGAAGCCAAGCTTGCCAGGATTCATGATCCCCTGAGGGTCAAACGAATCCTTCACCCGCTGCAACACGCCATGCGCTTCGCCGAGCGCCTCGGCCATGAAACGCTGGCGGTTGAGACCGACGCCGTGATGGTGCGAAAGGTTGCCGCCGTTGGCGAGCACGGCCCGAGTGCCGATATCCCACATCGACACGTACGTCGATTCGATCTCGTCGGCAGGCGGTGTCGCTGCGAAGGTGAAGTACAAGCAGGCGCCGTCGGCGTAGCTGTGCGAGAGGTGGCAGGTGGCGGCGCGGGCGTGAGGTACCTCAAGCAGGGCCTCGCGGACCCCGTCGAAGATGCCGATGAGCGCGGACCACGGCGCAGCGATCTCCATTGTGTCGACGACGAATCCCTTGCGGGTCAGCCCTTGCAACGCGCTGGTGTCGTTGCGGTGCTGCATCCAGGCCTCGACCAACTCGACATCACCCGAGCGGCCGCCGGCACTCTGGCACGCGTCGTCGACGACGCGCATCGTTGCATCGACGAGGTGTTCGTTCCCCTCGTCGAGAACGAGCAGCGTGCAGGTTGTGCCGTCGCCACCGCGACCGCGAGCTGACTCCGGGCCGTCGTACAGGCGCAGCACTGCTGGTGTTGCCCCGGAACGCATGGTGAGGCGGCATGCCTCGACCCCTGCCTCGAACGTGTCGAACATGTAGGTGGCGCGCCGCTCGGTTGCAGCGAGTGGGTGCGCCTTCAACCAGACGTTGGTGATGACTCCGAGCGTGCCCTCGGAACCGACCAAGAGTTCGGTGAGGTCCGGGCCGGCTGCTGCAGCCGGAGCGCCACCGGTGCGGATGACCGTGCCATCGGGCAGGACAGCTTCGAGGCCGACCACCATTTCTTCGATCTTGCCGTAGCGCGTCGAGTACTGCCCGGCGCCGCGTGACGCGACCCATCCGCCGACCGTCGCCAAGTCGAAGCTCTGGGGGAAATGCCCGACCGACAGGCCGTGCTCGTCGTTGAGGATCCGTTCGAGGTCGGGGCCGAACGTGCCGGGCCGGACTTCGACGATGCCGGAGACTGCGTCGACCGACTCGATGCCGTGCAGCGTGGTCATGTCGAGCACCACTCCGCCGAACACCGGCGCAGCTGCACCACAGACGCCGCTTCGGCCACCCGACGGTGTCACCGGGACGCGGCCGACATTGCATGCCTGGAGAACGGCAACGACATCGGCGGTTGACGCAGGGCGGGCGATCAGATCGGCGAGCTGCGGAACTTCTCCGCGGAGCGACCAGTGCAGGGCGAGCGGCCACCAGTCGCGGCTGGCTTCGGCGATCTGGCCGTCGTTGTCGACGACCTCGCAGATCTGGTCGAGGACGGCGAACAACTCCTCGGGCACTTCGATGGGTGCAGCCGTCGACCGGCTGGTGATTGCATCGCTGGCAGCGACGAGCTCAATGGGAGGTGTTGGGGAGGAGGGATTGATCACGGGCGGCGGCGTCCTCTGCAGCGCACAGCTGCTGATAGTTGGTGAGTTGTCGATCGACCTCGATTGCATCCCAGTGCAATTCGGTTGCCATCAGTGCAGCAACGCTAGGAGCTGCAGCGAGTGCAGCAGGCCGATCAAAAATGTGGAGTCGGGTGCGTCGGGCGAGCACGTCATCGAGAGTGGTCGCCATCTCGTTGCGAATTGCATAGATGACCTCGGCCAGAACATACGGATGGCCTGACGCCACTGGCTTGCCGAGCGCAGCGTCGAACGCAATCAGTGCGCGAACCTCGGCAGCAAGCGTGCCGTAGCGGTTGCCGAGGTGTGACGAAGTCGACCCGTCGGACGTTCGGCGCTGCGTTGCGCCGAGCAGCTTCAAGCGGCGTGTCGACTTCGAACGCGACACTCGCCTCGATTGTCCGATACCTCGCATGACCTGCTCGACGGTGTCTTCAGCCATCGCTCGATATGTCGTGAGCTTGCCGCCGCTGACCCGCACGATCCCAGAATCGCTCACTGCAACCTGATGTTGCCTCGAGAGGTCGGCGGTCTTGCCGGTGGGTTGATCTTCCGATGGAGCCTTCACCAGAGGACGAAGGCCTGACCACACGCCGGTCACATCGTCGAGCGTGATCGTTCCGACAACGTTGGTGTCGAGGGCATGGTTCAGGGCTTCGAGGCAGTAGTCGATGTCGACAGCGGTGGTCTGATGTTCATTGAGTCCGCCGTCGTGGTCGGTGTCGGTGGTGCCCACGTAGCAGTGGCGGAACGTGCCGTCGCCGAGCGGTCCCCACGGCACGATGAACAGGCTGCGCTTGTCCCGTTTGACGGGGATGATCACGGCAATGTCGTTGCGTACTTTCTCCCACGGGATCGTCAGGTGCACGCCTTTGGCCGGGCGGATCGAATCGGGATGTGTGCCCTCGTCGAGCGATCGGACCTCGTCGGCCCATACGCCAGCAGCGTTCACGATGGATTTGGTCGGCACGGTGATCCGCTCACCGTCGGCCTCGATGACCACTCGATCGGCGCGACCGTCGTCGTTGGTTTCGATGCCAACGATGCCTGCCCGGTTGACAACGACTGCGCCACGCGCTGCCGCCGTGCGGGCAATGGTCAGGGTCAGTCGGGCGTCATCAGCACCGGCGTCGTAGTAGAGGTAGCCCGAGCTGAGCTTGTCGAGATGGGTGGTGGGGAAGTGCTTGGCAGCCCGCTCGGCGTTGACCCGCTTGTGGAACTTGCCGATACGCCAGCCGCCGGTGATGTCGTACATCCACATCGCCGAGCCGAGTGCTCGGGCGATTTTTTTCGAGACCACGCTGTCTTTGGTCATAATCGGAATCATGAAGGGCAGCACGTCGACCAGGTGCGGTGCGTTCCTCATGATGCGCCGGCGCTCGCGTAGTGCCTCGTAGACGAGCCGGACGTCGCCGTTCTGGAGGTAGCGCAGACCCCCGTGGACCATCTTCGAACTTTTTGACGAAGTGCCCGACGCGAAGTCATCGCGCTCGACGAGCGCCGTTCGTAAGCCTCGGGCCGCGGCGTCGAGGGCGACACCGACGCCGGTGATACCGCCGCCGATCACGACGACGTCAAATGGATTGGCCTCTCCGGACGCACTTGTGCGCAACTCGTCGAGCATGTGTGACCGCGAGAACTGTCGACCCGTCATAGCCCCACCGTAGGTCCGTGCACGACCCGTTACGCGGTCAGAGAAGAACGGAAGTTGTGGTCATGGCGCCAGATATCCTGAAACCAAGATCCACCATGACGACGACATCTTTCACACCGTCCCCCGGTTCTGACCCACGTCATGAGTTGTACGTCGACGAGGCAACGGTTCGAGACGAAATCACTCGTGTGTTTCAGATTTGTTATGAATGCCGACGCTGCGAGTCATACTGCACGACGTTTCCGTCGCTCTTCGAGCTGATCGAACGTCGCGACGATCACGACGCCGGCCGGCTCACACCACTCGATCAAGATCTCGTTGTCGATAGTTGTGTCCAATGCAACCTCTGTTCGGCATCGTGCCCGTATACCCCTGGACTCAGCGAACTGATGGTCGACGTTCCACGACTTGTGCTGCGCGCGAAAGCGATGCACTACGCCACAGGTATCTCATCGTGGCGAAGCAAGGCTGCGGCCAGGTCGTTCGGGCACGCCGACCTGATTGGGCGGACTGCGTCTGCGACGAGCAGGCTGGCCAACCGTGTGGTCGTCGCTGAACCTGGTTCGTTCGTCCGTCGTCTGCTCGCTCGGATCTCGGGGGTGTCTGCTCATCGTCGACTTCGGCTGTACCGAGGCGAGCGCTTTACGACGTGGTTCGACAACCGCCCGCGGGTCCGACTGGGCAACCCGCAAGGGTCCGTCACCGTGTATCCGACCTGCCTGGTCGAATACCGCAACACGGCGATCGGAGCTGACCTCGTGAAGGTCTACGAACGCAATGGAATCGAATGCTCGAGGTCAGCCGCCGGCTGCTGCGGCGCCCCGTCGCTGCACGCGGGCGATCTCAAACGGTTTGCGAAGATTGCCAAGCGCAACGTCACGGCACTCGCGGGCGAAGTTCGTTCCGGCACAGACATCGTGGTTCCGCAGCCCGGCTGCGGGGCGATTCTTCGTTCGGCCTACGTGGATCACGTTCCGGAAAAAATGCGTCGCGACGCCGACCTGGTGGCCGCGCACACCTTTGACGCGTCCGAGTATTTGATGCGCTTGCACCGGGCTGACAGCACCGCCATCGACATTGATTTTACGGGCGAGACGTTCGCTCGGGTCACATCGGTCGGGTCGGGGCACCTGACCGACCGTCATGCCGAGTTCGACAGCCGCGATCTACTTCGACTCACCGGCGCCCGAGTTCAGCAAATTCGTGGCACCTCAGGAATCGAAACTCCTTGGGGCTTACGCGCCGACAACGACGCCGTTGCCGACGAACTTGCGGATCGACTCGCTCGGCGCATTGGGGCAACCAGCCCCGATGCCGTAGCGGCCGACGGCGACTTAGCGAACGCAGCAATCGGCGAGCACATCGAGGTCAAGGCGCTGCACCCGATGCAGATCGTTGCACGGGCCTATGAAGTCCCTAAACGCGTGCCGCGCGACCAAAAATGATGAGATTCGAGCAAGGTTCGGACAATTTACGAGATGATGTCTGATCATTGATGTGTCTTTTTTGGAATTATGTGTCATTCGTCACCTAGGTTGATCACCGAAGATGCACGTCGGCACCAGCATTGGTGTCGACCTTGACCGGGGGGTCTGCACAATATGTCGTTGCAACACACGGATACCGAACCGAAATGGTGGCACCTTGGAGCCTGCCGTGGACTTGACTCAGCGATGTTCTATCCCGATGACGAGGCCAGCTCAGTCTCTGCCAAGTTCGTCTGCTCAACCTGCGCCGTGCAGACGACATGTCTCGAACATGCGCTGACGATCCGCGAAAAGGCTGGCGTTTGGGGTGGAGCGTCCGAACGAGACCGTCGCCGCATCATCCGTCAACGACGCAAGATCAGCTGAAGGCCTTGCCGACCTGCGAGGTCGGCGCTCTACGATCTTGCCATGGTGACTCTTGAAGTTCTCGGTGGCTGGCCAGCGCTCTTGACTGAGCTGATTGCGGGTCATCACCTCACCGCTGATCAAACCGGCGCAGCGATGTCGACGATTCTCGCGGGCGATGCCACGCCTGCACAGATCGCTGGCTTCCTCGTTGCGTTGCGGGCCAAAGGTGAAACCGCCGAAGAACTCGCCGGGATGCTCGCAGCGGCAATGGACGCGGCCGCGATCGTGCCGTTGACCGACACCGAACGGGCCGACTGCGTCGACGTCGTCGGAACCGGTGGCGACGGATCGCACTCGATCAACGTGTCGACCATGGCGGCGATCGTCACGGCAGCAGCGGGCGCGCCGGTGTGTAAACACGGTAATCGCTCGGCCTCGTCAAAGGCCGGAACGGCTGACGTGTTCGAACTGCTTGGAGTCCACCTCGAATTGTCGCCCGAGGGAGTCGCACGTTGTGTCCGCGAAGCAGGGATCGGTTTTTGCTTTGCGCCTGCTTTCCACCCCGCCTTCAGATTCGCTGGCCCGCCGCGCCGTGAGATGGGCGTGCCGACAGCATTCAATCTGCTCGGCCCGATGGCCAATCCCGGCCGGGTTAAGCGGCAATTGATCGGTGTGGCGAACCCAATATTCGCTCGGCCGATGATCGATGCACTTTCGAAGCAAGGCCTCGATGTTGCCTGGGTGGTGCACGGGGGTGGGCTCGACGAGTTGACTACTACCGGGCCTTCGACGGTGTTGGCATTGCGTGATGGCGACGTCTCCGAGTTCACCATCGATCCGGTCGATCTCGGTCTCGCACCCGCAACGGCTGACGACATCCGGGGTGGCTCGCCTGACAACAACGCCGACGTCGTTCGACGGGTTCTCGCTGGAGAACTTGGGCCGCACCGCGACATCGTTGTCCTCAATGCTGCCGCTGCACTGGTGGTCGCGGGACGTGCCAACACAGTGGCTGCTGGACTCGAACTCGCCAGCGCCGCAATCGACGACGGTCGGGCTGCCGCAACCCTCACGAAGATGGCCGGCGTTTCGCAGGCAGCGGCGGGCGATTCGTGACGACCGGTTTCGTTCGTACCCCTGCGTCGTCGGCCAACCTTGGTGCCGGCTTCGATGTGCTTGGCATGGCGCTGAACCTGTATGCCGATTGTGGCACGGGCGCGGCACCGGCTGGCGCGCAGCAACTTGATCAGCATCACCCCGGTCGGATTGCTTTCGAGGCACTCGGCGGCACCGGCCCGATGTGGATCCGATGCAATATTCCAATGGCCCGTGGTCTTGGCTTCAGTGGCGCTGCTCGGGTTGGTGCTGCGGCGCTCGCCGTGGTGCAACAAGAACGTTCGATCGCCGCGGACGTCGACGAGATTCTTGAACTGACGGCGGGCCTCGAGGGGCACGGCGACAATGTCGCAGCATCGCTCTTCGGCGGAGTGACGGCCTTTGTCGAGGGGCGGGCCATTCGTATCCCAGTCGGCCCGACCTTTGCCGCCGCGGCCTTCGTTGCCTGGGTGCCCGATGTGACCACATCGACCGATGCATCACGGAAGGCGCTCGGCGCCACGGTCGATCTTGCGGCAGCCGTTCACAACATTGGTCGATCGGTGCAATTCGTGGCGGCGGTTGCCACCGACGATCCGGTCATGCTCGTTGGCGCGGCAGCGGACCGGATTCATCAGGCGGGGCGCATCGTCGAGGTGCCCGGTGCCACGGAGGCGATGGAGGCCGGTCTGTCGGCAGGCGCGTGGGCGGCGTGGCTGTCGGGAAGCGGGCCAACCATCGGCTTCATGTGCGACAGCGCGGTTGCGGTAGCGGTGGCGGCATCGATGCCCGAGGGCGGCCACGCCAAGACTCTTGCGATCGACACGCAGGGCTGCCGACTCGAGAGTTGACGCCGGTTGATCAGCCGGTGGTGCCGTCGATGGCTTCTCGGATGAGGTCGGCATGGCCGAGGTGGCGGGCGTACTCCTCGATCATATGAATCATGATCCAGCGGAGGTTCCACGGCTTGTTGTCGCTGTCTAAGCGCTTACTCAGCTGATCAGGCGACGTTGCAGCTTCGACAACAGCACGGCTGCGCTGGCAGGCCTCGACGAATTCGCGAATGAGTTCTTCCGGGTCATCGTCGATCGCTGTACCGAACTCCCAGTCAGGGTCGTTGTTCCAGTCGACCGACGCCCACGGCTCGCGCTCGTCCATGCCGGCAAACCGGTGTTCGAACCATGAGTGCTCGACAAGTGCCATGTGTTTAAGCAGACCGGCCAAGGTCAGCGATGACGCAGCGACGGTTATGGCCAATTGGCCCCTGTCGAGGCCCCAGGTGCGGCGGTGAAATTCGAGACGGTGCACGTCCAGAAATTGGGAGAGCGCGGTGTGTTCGTCAGGCGTTTGGTCGTACGCGATGTCGGCAGGCGGCGCGAGTGCTTCGTCCATCTGGTGGACCCTACGACGCCTGGCGTTGCTGATCGACGTGAACTCGGTTGATCGGCTGCACCTTGTCGATCGCCGCCACGGGGAAGTCCCAATCGCCCGTGCATGTAGCGAGGAGATCGTTGGCTCGTTTTTCGAAGAATTTCGCAAGGACGAGTGCCTCGTCGATTGCCTCACGGGGGAGTGGAGTGCCAAGCGCCGTGGGGGCAGGCGGCTCGACGGGGAGCGCACGGCCGACGGTGCCACGCTGCGCTGCATCGACCAGTCGGCCCTGATCAACCACCCACATCGAGTCGCCAATGGTGATCGTGGCTCTGTCGGCAGACCGCAGCGTCTCGACGAGACGGTGCCGCTTGATCGCACCGAGTAATGTCTGTAATCGATCGCGCATGACCGCGGCTTCTTCGAAACGTTGCTGCGCCGCGAGCACCGACATCTTGTCGTGGAGTCGGTCGACCACGATCGCCGGATCTCCGGTCATGGTGCGCCGGGCGATTTCGACTGAGCGGGCGTAATCGGCCGGATCAGACGTACCGGAACAGGGACAATGCGCGACGCCGAGTTGGGCGGCGCTACACATCGGTGCGTCGTCGGGCGCTACGTAGTTCCGGCCGAGCCGTTCGGTGCACCGTCGCAGCGGGATGGCGCTCTGCATTGCGTCGACGACCAGGGTTGCCATCTTCCGAGAGGGCAACGGCCCGAGATGCAGCCCCTGTTTGGTGGGGTTCTTGACGATCGATAGCCGCGGCCATGGGGTGTCGATGTCAAGTTTGACGTAGCAGTACTTGTCTGCCCTGGTACCGGCGCGATTGAAGCGCGGGAGCAGCCGTGCGATGAGTCGTTGTTCGATTACCTCGGCGGTGACTGGATCCGCAAGCGGGAGGTGTCGCACCGTCTGTGTCTCGCGCAGCATCGGGCCAATCTTGCGCCGATCGTCGCTTCCGAAGTAGCTCCGTACTCGCTGGCGCAGGTTGGTTGCCTTGCCAACGTAGAGCACCTCGCCCTGGTGGCCGCAGAACATGTAGACGCCCGGCCCCCGTGGCAGGTCTGCGGTCATCTGCAACTTGGCGGCCTGCGGATGGCCGGCGAGTTTCGACAGGGCGATCAGGTCGTCGAGGCCGAGCACGCCCATTCCAGAAGCCCGTTCGATCAAAAAGTGCAGCAGGTCAGTGGTGGCCCACGCGTCGTCAAGTGCCCGGTGGCTTGGTTGGTGCGCGAGGCGCAGGCGGGAGGCAAGCGTGCCGAGTTTGCAGTTCGGCACCTCGTCGCGGACCAAGCGCCGGGCCAATGCAACGGTGTCGATGATGGTCCCCTCCAACCGGGGGCGCCCGCTGCGCTCAAGCGCGGCACGGATGAAGGCGACGTCGAACCCGACGTTGTGGCCGACGATCACGGTGCCGCCGGGGTCGGTATTGCCGATGAATTCGAGCAGGGCGGGGAGCACTGTCTCGATTCGTGGCGCCTTGCGGACCAACGCATCGCTCAGGCCAGTCAAGATCGTAATCATTGGTGGGATCGCTCGCCCCGGATTGACCAGCGTCTGGAATGTGCCCAGCACCTCGCCCCCGCGAACCTTGACGGCACCGATCTCGGTGATCAGGTCTTCCTGCCGGTTGCCTCCCGTGGTTTCGAGGTCGACGATGCAAAACGTGACGTCGCTCAGTGGGCGCCCAAGCTCGTCGAATGATCGCTGCACGAACGGAATGACGTCCCCAATTGACACGAGAGAACTCAACCACGAAGAGAGATCAAAAGTCAAACAATTGTTCGATTATCTCCAAATTGGGGTCAGGTTGCCGGTGGACCGCGTGGGGTAGCGTCGGAACATGGATGAGCACCAGGGCGCGGGGGTCGAACACCGTCACCTGCGCAGCGCGCTGGAGTTCGCCGTCTTGATGGCGGCCGAAGGTCAGAAGCGCAAGCCAGCAATTCCGTTTCCGAAGGACCTTAGGCCATTCTTCAACAAACCGCGGCTCCCGAATTCGGCCCTGGGTCGGCTTCGGCGCTGCATTGAGGGCGATCCAACATTCCGTCAGCGGCTGTCTGCCGGAGCACTGCCCGAACTCATCGATGACATCGGCCGACTCTGGCTTGCCCACGACCAAGGTTGGGAGCAGGAGGCTTCCGTTCTCGCCGCCACAGCGGATGGGGCTGCCGAGGACGGCGACCTCAAGACACAGCTGAAGCGGGCTGAGAAGCGCCGAGCAGCGGCCGAACAGGCAGCGGTACGGGCGCAAGCTGAGTTGGTGCACCGTGACGAGTTCGTGCAGATGCAATCGATCGAGATCGACAACCTGCGGGCCGAATTGGCCAAGTCCGAAGAAGTCGTCTTCGAAATCCGAACCGAACTGCTCGACGTGAGGAAAGACGTGCGGCATGCCCGCGATCGGGAGGCAGCGGCGGCGGCCAAGTGGGCGACCCTCAACGATCAGCTGGCCGAAGCGCGCCGCAAGATTGCGAAGTACGGCGCCGTTCCGGTCGCCGAACCTGCGCTGCCAGAACCTGTGCGTGACAACTCGGCGGACGTTGCCGCAGCGGCGTCGGCAGCACGGGCCCTCGCCGAGCAACTCGAATCTCTGCTGTCCATCCCGGCGGCCGCCGTGGGTAACAAGCAGCAAGCCGGGGGCAATAGGTCAATCAATCGCACGCCCGTCAGGCTTCCGGGCGGCGTAATCGGGAGTTCATCTGAGGCAGCTGAGCACTTGGCCAGATCCGACGCACAGATGCTGATTGACGGCTACAACGTTGCCAAGCTGGGCTGGCCAAATCGCCCGCTCGAACTGCAACGTGCCGCACTCCTCGACGCGCTCGAGAACATGGCCCGCAGGTTCGGGACCGATGTGACGGTCGTGTTCGACGGTGCGTCGATTGTCGGAGCGTACGCTGATCGTCGACGGCTCGTCCGAGTTGTCTACTCGCCTGAGGGTGTGATTGCGGACGACGTGATCCGCGACGAGGTGCGGCGGCTACCGACAAACCGTGCGGTTGTTGTAGTCACCAACGATGCAGAAATCGTTCGCGATGTTCGAGTCGACGGCGCCAACGTCGTGCCAAGCAATGCCCTCCTCGCGATTCTTTAACATGCCACCTCGGCGAAACCGGTAGCGGAGATGACGGTAGGTGTTGGATCGGCCGCTCGAGCTCACTCTTCTGCACATGCCTCAAACTCCATGACGACCAGGTGTTCCACGACAGAGATGGGGTGTCACAGAGAATGCTGTGCCCTGAACTGGAGCGATGTAGTCATGCAGCACCGTTCAACACCTGATGGGCTCCGTCGGCAAAGATAGGGGTAATGCTGGTCGCTCCCGGGAATTCGACAAATGTCGGTACGGCCCGTCGCCCGCCGCTCCGTCGACGTGTCCGACACATCCTGCTCGGTGACGGCCCGATCATTCCGCTCGCTGTCGCACACGGCTTGTCGGGTTCTGCCGATGCATTTGTGACGGTCAGCCTGGCCGGATCGTTGTTCTTCAACATCAGCCCGGATGCATCTCGGCAGCAGGTGTTGTTGTATCTCCTGGTGACAATGGCGCCGCTTGCGGTGCTGGCTCCGCTCGTGGGGCCCGCTGTCGACCGATTCCGGAGGTCGCAACGATTCGTTGCGTCGATTTTTTATCTGCTGCGAGCCATCAGCTGCATGGCGATGGTCAGCTTCCTGCTTGACCTGACGTTCTATCCACTCGCACTCATCTTGCTGATTGCGAGCAAGGCATCGGGCGTCGTCAAACAGACGTTGGTGCAGCAGTTGGTCGACGACCCTGATGAACTGGTGGCAACCAACGCTCGACTCGCGCGCTTGGCGAGCATCACAGCGGCCATGGCTGCTGGCGCGGCAGCCGTATTGCTAGCGGTCAGTGGACCAGACTGGACGCTACGTGTCGGAGCGGTACTGTTTGCGCTCGCCTCGTTCGTGGTCCTGCAGATCCGTACGCCGCAGCATGTCACGGCCGCGACCGACGACGTCGAATATGCTGAGACGCACCTTCCGGTGGTGCTCGTCGCGTCGGTCGGCATGGTGGCGATTCGTGCCGCTGTCGGATTCTTCTTGTTCACGCTCGCGTTCACGTTGCGGCGCGATAGCCAGCCGGCGTTCGTCTATGGACTCGCAGCAGCGTGTTACGGGATCGGCGCGTTCACTGGGCACACCGTGATTGGCCTGCTCCGTCGGTGGTTCAGCGAACAGCAGTTGATCGGGTTGGCAATCGCTGCACCAGCGGTGTTCACGGCAGTCGGGATACTGGGCGTGTCGACGCCGTTGCTGCTTGTGATCGCAGCACTCGTTGGCCTGTCCACCACGCTTGGCCGCAATGCATTCGACAGCCTGTTACAGCGGCGGGCGCCCGAGGCGTTGCTCGGACGTGCGGGTGCGCGGTACGAGACGCGGTTCCAGCTTGCTTGGGTCTTCGGAGGGGCGGTCGCTACACCGATCTCACTGGCGCCCGAGGTGAGCATGATGATCTTGACCGCGATCTATCTGCCAGGTCTCGCGGTGTTCGTTCGGGCGATGCGCGATGCGCGCCAGTTCGAAGGAGCTTCAGTCGATGCGCTGGGAGGCGCTCGACAGCGGGTATTGATGGCGCGCCAGGCGTGGGAGGCCGAGGAGTACCGCACTGCCATCATTGACGCATCCGCCGCTGCCGATCTTGCGCAAACGGTGCACGGACCGTTCTTGAACGATGATCGGAACCGTCGCATACTGCTCGACGAATTGCGGCGTGCAGCGATCGATCCCCAGCAGGCAGTCGCAACGGGCGATGCGATTCGTGCACTCGAAGCTGTGAGCGGCTTGCTCGACGGAGAGTTGCAGCCACGCGCATCGTAGCGGCTCGGCTATTCGGTGGCGAGGGTCGCCGATGCGACGGCGGCGTTGTCCTTGACGGCGGTCACCTCAAGAATCCACGTGTTGTCGTCGTCGATCGACTGATAGCGCACGATGCGGGCTACCACTTTCGCTTGATCGGGCTCGAACTCGTCGATCGAGATCATGACCCCATGGTCCTTGACGGGTTCATTGTCGAGAGTCTCGTCGCGAGCATCGCGGGCATCGTCGACAAAACGGATCACCGCAGCGTCGTCGATTTTGGCCACGACGTCGGCCTGCACGCGAACATCGACCGTTGCTCCAGAGCCGGCAGCGAGGTAAATGACCGGTACCTCAGCGTTGCCGTCGGCGTCGATCACGGGTTCGGCCTGGGCAATTTCCCATCGAATGATGGCGGCATAGGCATTGGTGGGTGTCACCGTTGCCCGCTGCGGTTTGGGGTCAGACGCGCATCCAACGAGCCCGAGTAGGGCTACCGCTGCTGCGGCAACGCTCAGCGCCGCTCTGTTACGCACGCTGCAGCGCACGCTGTTGCGATCCGATCCCACCAGTCCACGTTACGTCAGATCTGCCGCGGGATGAAGGCGATACTTTCGACGGTCCTTTGCGGCGAGTTCCTTGCGCATCCGGCCGCACTCCGACTTCACTACCCCTGCTCAATAACCGCCACCGTACGGTTTGCAGCAAATTACTCTGTGACACCCCATCTCTACTGTGGGAAACATGTTCGAAAGCGACGACTTTTCCATCGATTGCAAGACCTGCATCGGCGCCGGGACAACGGCCTGTACCGACTGCATCGTCACCCACCTGTTCGCGAACGACGACGGGCCGATCGATTACGTGCCGGTGCGGCTCACTGTCGTGCCGGCCATTCCCGACCCCGAAGACGTTGCAATCGAAATGCTGCGGCGCGTCGGCCTGATCGGCGCAACGCCTGAGTTTGTGCCGGTAGACGAGTTTCACTCGTACGGCGTATCAGTCGCTGTCCGGGTCTGAGTCGAGGCGGGCCGAGCCGGGGCTGCTGGCGTCCTCGTACGCTGGTGATGTGCGCATGCCCCAACCACTACCGACGATCGAGGCGATCACCGCCCACGTCGCACAGTGGGGGATCACCCACGTCGGTGTGTGTTCCGCCGAGATCCTCACTGAGACCCGCTCCACACTGCACGAACGCAAAGCCGCCGGCCTCCACGCCGGCATGGGGTTCACCTACCGCAACCCCGACCGATCGACCGACCCGGGCCAAGCCGTCGTCAACGCCCACTCGATCATCGTTGCCGCCCGCCCGTACATCACCGACACCGACCCACCGAAGCCTGGCCCCGAACATGGCCCGCAGGCTCGAGTCGGCCGGTACGCCTGGGTCGACCATTACGCCCCGCTCCGCGAAGGCCTTCGGTCAGCTGCCAAATTGATCCGCGCTGCCGGTCACAAAGCCGTCGCATTTGCCGACGACAACTCGATCGTCGACCGCGCCGTCGCCCATCGAGCCGGGCTTGGCTGGTACGGCAAGAATGCCAACCTGCTTCTCCCCGGCGCAGGCAGCTACTTCGTCCTCGGCTCGATTATCACGGCAGCGACTTATGAGTGGAACGACCGCACCGCCAACGACGGCTGCGGCACCTGCACCAAATGCTTCGCCGGCTGCCCGACAGATGCAATCATCGCCCCCGGTGTTATCGACGGTAACCGATGCCTCAGCTGGGTCATGCAGAAACCCGGCAGCGTGCCGCTCGAGTTCCGCGAAGTCATCGGCGACCGGATCTACGGATGCGACGACTGTCAAGACGTCTGCCCGATCTCGGTCCGGCTCGGCTCGCGCAACTCGATCCCACTCCCCGCTGAGGTCAAGGCCTGGGTCAGCGCACTCGACCTCCTCGACGAAACTGACGAGTGGATCGAAGACCGCTATGGCCAGTGGTATATCGCTGGCCGCGACTTCGACGTACTGCGGCGGAACGCCCTCATCGTGGTCGGTAACGTTGGCAATCCAAGTGACCGCCGCGTAGCCGCGACCGTCGAGCGCTACCGTCAGCACACCAACCCTACGCTGGTCGAACACGCCGCTTGGGCCGCCAACCGACTCGAATCTCGTCGTACTGCCACTCCGTCAGCTACCCAGCCCGCCACCGAGCCAGACGCACCATGAAGCACCTCCTCGTCACCAACGACTATCCACCCAAGGTCGGCGGCATCCAATCGCTGCTCTGGGAGTGGTGGCGTCGCCTGCCGAGTGACAAGTTCGCCGTGTTGACCAGCCCGTACGCAGGTACCACCGAGTTCGACGCCGGCGAGCCGTACCGCATCGAGCGCACCCGCGAACCGTTCCTGCTGCCGCACCCCTGGATGGTCAAGCAGATCAACAATCTCGTTGACGACTTCGGTGCCGACTTGGTCGTGCTCGGCCCTGCAGTGCCACTCGGCCTCGTCGGCCCCTCGCTGAAGGTCCCGTACGACTTGGTGCTGCACGGTGCCGAAGTGACGATCCCCGGTCGCCTGCCCGGTTCCAAGCAGGCACTTGCCTACACACTCCGCCGTGCCCGCTGCATCATTGCTGCGGGTGGCTACCCGGCAGCAGAAGCCGTCCACGCGGCCGGCCGCGAGCTACCCACAACAATCGTTCCGTGCGGCGTCGACCCTGCCAAATTTGTGCCGCTCAATGATGCCGAACGCTCTGCCGCCCGTGAACGGCTCGGCCTGCCAATCGATGCCGAACTCATCGTCAGCGTCTCGCGTCTTGTGCCGCGCAAAGGCTTCGACACGGCCATTCGTGCCGTCGCCCGCCTGAAGCACAAGCGGCCCAATCTATTACTGGTGATTGCCGGCGGAGGGCGAGAAGAAGAACGACTGAAGCGTCTCGCCGAAGAACTCGATGCACCGGTCAAGTTCCTCGGCCGTGTCCCGAACGATGACCTGACTGCGCTCTACGGGTGCGGCGACATCTTCACCATGCTCTGCCGCAACCGCTGGGGTGGCCTCGAACAGGAGGGCTTCGGCATCGTGTTTATCGAAGCTGCTTCATGTGGGGTTCCACAGATCGCAGGCGACTCTGGCGGCGCTGCCGAAGCCGTTGCTCACGGCGAGACGGGCCTCGTGATCAGCGAACCTGAGAACGTGCAGCAGGTTGCCGATGCCATGACGCAACTGCTCGACGACGACGACTTGCGCGCAGCGATGGCAAAACGGTCACGCGAGCGTGTGCTCGAAGAGTTCTCGTACGACGTACTCGCCCGCCGGCTCGGCGCAACTCTCGGCGTCTACGACTGACCGGTTCGCAGAACAGGCAATCGGTGAACTGCTATCCAACCCATCCGTGCGCTGCGGTCTGGAACTGCTCAGCATGCTGGCACACTAGGGGGGTGTCAATGGGCGAAGTCGACCGCACACCCGAACGAGGGTCCCAGCAACAGGGCGAACTGATCGTTCGCGGCAACGTCATTGGCACGGTGATTTTCGTCGCCACCGCAGTGTTTGCTGCCGCAGTCTTTAGCACGACGGCGCAATGGGTTGGTGCCAGCATCGCCATGGCGCTCTTTGCGGCCGGCGTGTTTGCCTTTCTGTGGGGCTTCTGGAACGCCGTGCAGCGCAGCCGCGACGAAGAAGTTTCAGTCACCCAGCTCTACATGCTCCTCGGTGCCGGAACTCCCAAAGATGTTCGCCGAAAGATGCTCCTGATGCTGGGCATCCAGGTCGTCGCAGCCGTTGGTACCGCCATCTGGCGAATTGATGGGCCCGACGGATCGCCCGGCTCATCGCTCGCTGTTGGACTCCTAGTGCCGATGTTCGGTCTCGGCTTGAATGGCCTGTGGGCTGCCTATCACGCAGAATTCGGGAAGAGGATGGACCCCGCAGCGGTTGCAGCTAGAACGCGAACTGAACAGGAACGCGTTGATTCCGACGTAGATGTCAATACTTCAACCACCTCTATCGACCAGAATGAAGCACATGGCTGAGACAGCAACCGAAACCATCACCATTGCGGCCCCGCCCGAACGGGTCTGGGAGATCGCTGTTGACATCGAGAACTATCCGTCGTGGGCGCGCGACATTAAAGATGTCACCGTGCATGCCACTGACGACCAGGGTCGTCCGTCCGAAGTCGAGTTCCGTGCATCGGCGCTTGGCCGCAGCACTCACTACACACTGCAGTATGACTATACGAACGCCCCTGGCGAACTCGGGTGGAAGCTCTTACGCGGCGACATCCAGCGCTCGATCGACGGTGCGTTCAAGTTCGCTCCGTCAGCCAATGGCACCGAGGTGCAGTACAACCTTGCGATCGACCTCGTTGTTCCGCTGCCTGGCTTCGTGAAGCGGCGCGCCGAAGTACGCATCCTCAACACGGTTCGCGAACTCAAGGTTCGAGCAGAAGCATGACGGTGGCCGGTTCAGTGCCGGCCCGCCGCATCGGTATCGACGTCGGAGGCACCAAGGCGCTCGGCGTCGTCCTCGATGAATCCGGCACGGTCATTGCCGAAGACAAGCGCCCCACCCCGCGTGGGCCAAATAGTCTCGAGCCGCTGATCGATGTGCTGGTCGAACTGGCGACGGATCTCGGCTACGACGGCAGCCTCGGCGTCGGTGTCCCCGGCCTCGTCACTGGAGCTGGCGTCTTGCGTGCAGCCCCGAACCTCGACGGCGTGGCTGACTTCGACGTTCGCGGTTTGCTCGCCAAACGACTTGACGGCGACATCGTTGTCGACAATGACGCCACCTGCGCCACGGTCGCCGAATGGCAACTCGGCGCAGCTGCCGGCACATCCAACATGATGCTCGTGACCCTCGGGACCGGCATTGGCGGCGGCCTAGTGTCCAACGGCCAACTGCAACGCGGCATGAACGGCTTTGCTGGCGAGTTCGGCCATATGGTCGTGCACCCCGACGGGCCGCGCTGTCCATGCGGCCGCCGCGGCTGCTGGGAGCGCTATGCCTCTGGATCTGGCCTCGCCATGCTCGCCCGCGAGGCAGCAACTGGGCGCAGGCTTCGTGAAGTGGTGCGCCATGCTGGCGGCGACCCACAGGACGTTCGTGGCGAACATGTGCAGGCCGCAGCCCGTGAGGGCGACCCCGAGGCCATGGCGGTCATCGACGACTTCGGTCGTTGGGTCGCACTTGGCCTGTCAAACCTGACTAATGCATTCGACCCGGAGATGTTCGTGCTCGGGGGTGGGCTCGCAGCCGGGTCGGACCTGTATCTACAGCCAATCATCAAGTGGTACGGCGAATTGCTTTACCAGCCTCATCTTCGGCCGATGCCCCGAGTTGAGTTCGCCACCTGGGGCCCGCTTGCGGGCGCCGTCGGTGCTGCTTTGCTCCCAGGCCTGTAATCCGCCGTTTACTGTGTCTCCTGCCCTGAAGGTGCCCTCGGCTCGTTAATTCGAGTGTTGAATGCACGCAGCCACTCGAAAGCTCGTCGAGTTGAGTGAAGTGAGGCCGAAACGGGACCGCTGATTCGCTCCCATGGTGGGTACCTTGGCGGCGTGGACTTTCGCCGAATTGAGAACCTGCCCCCGTACGTCTTCTCCATTATTAATGGACTGAAGATCGAGGCACGGCAGGCAGGCGCAGACGTCGTTGACCTTGGTTTTGGCAACCCGGACATCCCGTCACCCGACATCGCAGTCGCCAAGCTTGCTGAAGCGGCGCAGAACCCGCGCAACCATAGGTACTCCCTGAGCCGTGGCCTGCCGAAGCTGCGTGAAGCGATCGCGGGCTACTACAAAAACAAGTGGGACGTCGATCTTGACCCCGAGCTGGAAATCACCAACACGATTGGTTCCAAGGAGGGGTTCACCCATCTGATGTGGGTGCTACTCGACCGTGGTGACGCAGCGATCGTGCCGAGCCCGAGCTACCCGATCCACATGTACGGCCCACTGTTTGCGGGCGCCGATCTCCGCCAGGTGCCGATGAAGTTCTTGGCCAACCCGAGCCAGCGTGAGAACTTCGCTGACGACTTCATGGACAGCCTGCAGACTGCGTGGGATGTCGGCTGGCCCAAGCCCCGCGTGCTCGTAATGTCATTCCCGCATAACCCGACTGGCGCCACGGTTGACCTCGCGTTCATGCAGCGCGTCGTCGACTTCTGTCGCGAGAAAGAGATGATTGTCGTCCACGACAACGCGTACGCCGACATGGGTTTTGATGGCCACGAGCCGCCGAGTATCTTGCAGGCAGAAGGCGCCAAGGAATGCGCCGTCGAGCTGTACTCGATGACGAAGAGCTTCTCGATGTCGGGTTGGCGTTGCGCCTTCCTGCTGGGCAACAAAGACGTCGTGCAAGCACTTGTCAAGCTGAAGAGTTACCTCGACTACGGCATGTTCCAGCCGGTTCAGATCGCCGCTACGGTCACGATCAACGAGGCCCCTGAATTTCCTGATCAGGTCCGTGAGGTGTACGAGTCGCGCTGCGACACCCTCATCGAGGGCCTACATCGCATCGGCTGGGATGTCCCCAAGCCAGGCGGCACGATGTTTGTTTGGGCTCCAATTCCTGAGGCCTATTCCGAGATGGGCTCGGTCGAGTTCTGCTCGCACGTGGTCAAGGAAGCTGATGTAGCCCTGTCGCCCGGGGTGGGCTTCGGCCCCGGTGGCGAAGGGTTTGCCAGATTCGCGCTCATCGAGAACGAACTCCGCATCAACCAGGCCATCCGAAACCTCAAACGCGGGCTCCCCAAACTGGGCTGACGCGTGTCTCGCGAGGAAGTGGACACGAAACGGAGCGGCAACGCTGGCGTCACGAAGCGTGCACGTTCAGTCGATATATTTCGACCGTGAACACCGTTGTCGTCGTCCGTGTCTGGATGCCCGATCGTCCAGGCGCCCTGGGTCAGGTCGCGAGCCGAATTGGTGCAGTGCGTGGTGACGTGCTGGCGATCGAAATCCTCGAGCAGGGAGCGGGTCGCGTCATCGACGAACTCACCGTCGCCCTGCCCGACGAAGGTCTCGTCCCGCTGCTGACAGCGGAAATCGATGCGGTTGACGGGGTGTCGGTCGAGAACATTCGCACGGTCGATATCGACCGTTCCGACGCCAACCTGGCTGCCCTCGCTGTTGGCGCCGCAATGGCGGAGTGTGCGAAGCAAGACCGCCTTGAGGTCCTGTGTACCGGTTTGATGCGCATTGTCGAAGCCGATTGGGTCGCAGCGCTGAGCGCCGACGGTCCGGTGTTGCAATTCGGCGAGACGCCAGACTTTGCGTGGCTCACAGCATTTCTGGCAGGCAGCCAGCACCTCGACGAGATCGACGACGCTGCCCCGAGTGACCTTGTTTGGGCACACCTGCTTGGAGCAGGGTTGAACGTGGTTGCAGGCCGCGACGGGCGGCCAATTCATGAGCGCGAACGAATCAGGGTGAACCTGCTGGGTCGACTCGCCGACGCTCTGCTCTAGCTCTCCCAGCCTTTCGAGCGCTCGACCGCGCGCAGCCACTGATCGTGCAGTGCATTGGCCGCTTCACGATTATCGGTTGGCGTGAAGCGAGCATCGAGAGACCATTGCGCCAGCACTTCTTCCGGCGTGGCCCACACGCCCTCGGCCAAGCCGGCGAGGAATGCGGCGCCCAGTGCGGTGGTCTCCTGGTCGACCGGTCGCAAGACATCGACACCGAGCTGATCCGACTGGATCTGACAGAGTAGATCCATGATCGAAGCACCGCCGTCGACGCGCAGTTCTTTTAGCGCAGTGCCGCTCGCTGCGACCATTGCGTCGACCACGTCACGGGTCTGGTACGCCATCGATTCGACCGTGGCGCGCACGATCTCGGCGCGCCCGGTGCCACGCGTGATGCCGACAATGGTGCCGCGTGCGTACGGATCCCACCAGGGTGAACCAAGGCCGGCGAGCGCCGGAACGAAGTAGACGCCGCCAGTGTCGTCGACTGATTCGGCGAGCGGCCCTGCATCGGCGGCGTTATCGAGGATGTTCAACCCGTCGCGGAGCCATTGGATCGCAGCGCCAGTCACAAAGATCGCGCCCTCGAGCGCATAGTGCGTGGTGCCGTCGGCGAGAGTCCACGCGACGGTGGTCAGCATGCCTTCGGTCGGTGGGGGACAGGTTTCGCCGACGTTGAGGAGCACGAACGAACCTGTGCCGTAGGTGTTCTTGGCCATTCCTGGTTCGATGCACGCCTGACCGAACAGGGCGGCTTGCTGGTCGCCAGCCACGCCGCTTATCGGGATGCCACCGGGAACGCCGCACGCCGCAGCGGTGATGCCGACCCGGCCGCTCGACGGAACGATCTTCGCAAGCGCCGACATCGGCACGTGCAGCATGTCGCAAAGGTCGGCGTCCCACGTCCGAGTCCGAATGTCGCAGAGCATTGTTCGGCTCGCATTGGTGACGTCGGT
>CAWUXP010000052.1:0-2639 GCA_963926495.1 Candidatus Ilumatobacter herschelensis | reverse complement strand
CGACTCACGTCGGGTAGTGTGCCAGTCATGGTTTCGGCGGTACTCGACTTGGGCATCGACCTCAATATCTGGCCATGGGTCTGGCTGACGATCGGCGTCTTCTTCGCCGTCATCGAACTCACCATCCTGGCGGGTTCATTCGTCCTCCTGCCGTTCGCGCTGTCGGCGATGGCCGCTGCCCTGCTCGGCTTTTACGACGTCGCCATCGAAATCCAGTGGGGCGTCTTCATCTTCGGCGGCGCAGGATTATGGATCCTGCTGTACAAACGTGTGACGAAGTTTGCGGGAGACAACGACCTTGCTGAAGGCGTCGGCGCTGATCGGCTCATCGGGATGACGGCGATTGTCACGGCCACGATCGACCCCGACGACACAGAGCGTCGTGGTCGCGTCAAGATCGAGGGCGAAGTGTGGAGCGCGCTCACCAACGACGGAATCTCAATCACCGACGGTTCAAAGGTCACGGTCACCGAAATGCACGGCACTCGGGTAATCGTCACACCGCTGATCGCTGCGTCTCCCACTGCACCGCCCACAGGCCCGCCACTGCAGCAGCCACACCCGACTCCCCCTCCAGAGAACTCATCAACAGATAGGGAACAATCATGAATCCCATTGCCATCGTCGTCGGTGTCATCGCGCTGATCGGCATCGCCGTTCTCGTCGGCGCCGTCAAGATCGTCCGGCCCTATCAGCGTGGCCTCGTCGAGCGTCTCGGCAAGTACAAAGCGACTCGCGAACCCGGCCTCAACCTGATCCTGCCGTTCATCGAAACGATGCAGTTGATCGACATGCGTGAACAAGTCGTCGACGTGCCACCGCAAGAGGTCATCACTGCCGACAACGTCGTCGTTTCTGTCGACGCCGTTGTCTACTACGAGGCCACCGACCCGCAGCGCCTCGTTTACAACATCGCCGACTTCTTCACCGCCATCACGAAGCTCGCCCAAACCAACCTTCGCAACCTGATTGGCGATATGGAGCTGGACCGAGCACTGACGTCGCGCGACACGATCAATACCCAGTTGCGCGAGGTCCTCGACGACGCAACCGACAAGTGGGGTGTCCGGGTAGTTCGTGTCGAAATTCAGCGGATCGATCCGCCGCCGGACATCGTGTCGGCCATGCACGCACAGATGCGCGCCGAGCGTGATCGCCGCGCAACAGTCACCGAGGCCAAGGGCTACCAGGAGGCTGCGATTGCTCGTGCCGACGGTGAACAGCAGGCCGCAGTGCTTTCGGCAACCGGCCGTAAGGAAGCAGCGATCCTCGACGCACAGGGCGAGTCCGAAGCAATCCAGCTTCGTGCGCAGGCGAACAAAATCCGTCTCGAACTGATCGGCCAAGGTGAAGGCCTCGCTGCAAAGGCACGCCTCACCGGCATCAAGGAAGCCAAAACCGATCACAACGTGCTTACCGTCGAGTACCTATCGGCACTTGAAAAGATCGGCGATGGTCGGGCAACCAAGCTTGTCATTCCCGCCGAGTTCTCCGGCCTACTCGGCACGGTGGCCGCATTTGCCGAAACAATTCGGCCCGAAGACTCGAGCGACGAGGTTCGCCCGAAGGACGGCCTGCCGATTCCGGCTGACAACGATCGTGTCGAGCTTCCCGAGCCCGATCGCGCTGAGTACCGCGACGCCGACCGCAACTGATCATGCGCATCATCGATGCACCGCGAGAGGGCTGGTACCCCGACCCCGACGGCCGCCAGCGGCTGCGCTGGTGGGATGGGCTCGACTGGACCGACATCCGCCGCGCACCCCCGAGTACTGCCGAATTGACGCGAGCCGAAGCATTAGTTCCGCGTGAACCGATCGCTGCCGACCAGCGGACGTACACCGATCGGCCACAGGGCTACTCACGCCAGGAAACACAAGAGATCATCGCCGAGGTCCGCACCGTCGCGCGGCAAGAGCTCGACCGAGCGGCCGAGCAGTTCTCGCAGCGCGCCACCAATGCGGTACGCAGCTTCACGCCGTTGGTCACGGAATATACGAGCAAGTTGCTGCGCTGGGCAAAGGTCGCACTCGGCGTTGTCACCGTGCTGTTCATTGCATGGTTGCTATTCCAGGCAATTGCGTCACAGAGCTTCTTCGATTGGCTCGGCGACCGCATCGACACGCTTACCGAAGACGCTGTCGGCACACAGTTACGTATGGGGTCAGGCCCCTTTCGCAACTCTGTGGTCAGTCGCTGACCACTGCGTACGCCTCGATCTCAACGAGGAGGTGTGGGTCGATGAGTCCAGCGACCCACACCAGCGTGCACGCCGGGCGGATCGTGCCGAACACTTCGCCGTGGGCCCGCAGCACGTCGTCGGTGTCGTTGGTGTCGACGACGTAGATCCGCGAGCGGACGACGTCAGCCACGCTCGCGCCCGCTTCGGTCAGAGCAACTTCGATCGTGTTCAACGCATCAACAGTCTGGCCGTAGGCACCAACTCCCTCGACGTTCGGCGGCTGTGCACACGTGCCCGCAACGTGCACTTGATTGCCGACCCTCACGGCCCGGCTGTACCCGTACAGCTTCTCGTACGGACCGTCTGAAGAGATGTTCTGTCGCGTCATGAGCGGAGTGTTTCACGCCCGCGGCTTGGGCAACGCCAATCACCTGACGACGGCCCGCGGCATCACCAT
>CAWUXP010000051.1:0-8445 GCA_963926495.1 Candidatus Ilumatobacter herschelensis | reverse complement strand
TTCATCGAAGCCGGACCGATCAGTCACGAACGCGACGTGATCGACGTTGCGTCCCGACGGTTCGTCGGCAAGGAGGTCGATCAACGTGGCGGCATCGACTCGGAGCGAGACAAACGGCGCATCACCAGCGCGCCACTCTTCAAGGCGCTCGGCCGCGAGACCGAGGTGGTCGCGGTACCACGTCACCGAGCGCTCGACGTCGCTGACGCACAGCACGATGTGGTCGATACCCGAGATCATTAATCAAACGTATCGCACAGCGCGACCACCCACCGCAACGGTTCAGCCGATCAGTGAACTCCCCACTGTCGATCCAATCAACGCCCGACAAAGCAGGCCGTCGAAATGTTGTCGGCACGGTGCGCATCTGGTGCGACGACGAGGACCGGATCACTGCGACCGCGCAGGGCACCTACGCTCTTCCGACCTGAGCAGATCAATGCCTGAACTTTTTCGGTTTCACTTGGCGATGCCGGTCCACGCATCGACAGCCGCCAGTTCGTTCTTCGGCGAGCTTCTCGGTTGCCCCGAAGGCCGCTCAGTAGATCATTGGGTGGACTTCGACCTGTTCGGGCATCAATTCGTGGCCCGTCTGCCGCAACGATCCAGGCAAAGCTGACGGTTGGAGCCGTCGACGGCAGGCACGAACGAGAAGCCGACCGCATGGCCGTGGCGATCATGCGGGTAATCAACGGATCGCCACCACCGGGAGCGACCGACGCAGCACCGCTCACTGGGCAAGCTCCGCCACTGTCATCGGCCGATAGGTCGGCAATGGTTTGAAGCAGTTCGGTGCCCCGCTCTACCGCTGCATCGTTCGGGTGCGACGACCCAAATCACGCCGCCTCGATGATGTTTATCCAGGTACCCGAAAGCAAAGAGGTCAAGAACAGCGTTCACCCCGGCCTCCAGGCCGACGATCGCGCTGCCGAAGTCGAACGGCTGGTGGGGCTCAACGCCACCATCGTTCACGACAAAGATGAATGGAATGTCCGCTGGACAACCTTGACCGACCCTCAGGGCAACGAGTTCTGCGTCGCCACGCATTGCGCGGGCCTCACATCTTTTGAGTCAGGCCTCCGTCGACGACGAAGATCTCGCCCGACACGTACTTGTTACGGAGTAGCGCAAGCACGGCCTCGCCACAGTCTTCCGGCGTCGCCGAACGTGGCACAGGAGCGGTGGCTGCGACAGTGGCATGCAGCGCGTCCCAGTCTTTGGTCCACGGGGTGGCCACAAGGCCGGGTGCAACTGCGTTGACGCGGATTGGTCCGTAGGACTTCGCCAGCAGCAAAGTCATGTGATTGAGCGCTGCCTTGGTCATGGAATACGCCATCGACGAGCCAACGGGCCTGATGCCCGCAATCGAAGTGATGCTGACGATGTTCGGGTCGTCGCTCTTGCGCAAGTGCGGGATGGCCCGCTTGGTCAGCCACCAGGTGCCGAACACATTGACGTCGAACGTCTTCCGGAAGATCTCGTCGGTCAGATCGTCGAGCTGATGATGCGGCACCTCGGTGGTCCACCCAGCGTTGTTGATCAAGAAGTCGAGCTGGCCGAATTGTTCGATGGTCGCGTCGATCAGTCCGTGTGCTTCGTCCTGGTTACTGATGTCGGCTCGGATGTAGGTCGCTGTCCCCGGCAACGCTGCCGCGACCCCTTCTCCGGCTTCGACCGACGACGCCGAGTTGACGACGACGGTTGCACCGAGCGCCGACAGGCGGCGGGCAGTTTCCTCGCCGATACCGCTCGACGATCCAGTGACCAATGCGACCTTGCCGGCGAACTCTTCAGATGTGCTCATGTCCATTGACACTAGAGAACCTGGACTCGGCTGCAATGATCGGGAGATGGCCGTGATCGATCATCTCGTGTACGCAGTCGCCGACCTCACCGAAGGCATCGACTGGTTCGAACAGCAGACGGGCATCAGGCCGGCAGCGGGCGGCGCCCACGTCGGGCTCGGCACGCACAACGCGCTCGTCTCGTGCGGCGAGTGCTACCTCGAAATCATTGCCCCCGACCCCGGCCAACCCGACCCCGAAATGCCCCGGCCATTCGGCATCGACAACCTCGACGGCCCAGGCCTGGTCGGCTTTGCGGTTCGCCCGACCGGCGACGAAACGATCGAGGACCTCGTCGACCGCTGCCTCGACGCCGGCTACAACCCCGGCCCGATCAGCGACATGAGTCGTCAAGCCCCGAACGGCGACCTGCTCGCCTGGGCCCTGACCTTCCCGTCGTCGCCGACACTGCCGTTCATCATCGACTGGGGCGACACCCCACTCCCCAGCACGACACAGCCCGGCGGCGTCGAACTCGAGAACTTTACGGTCCACCACCCGATGCCATTCGACGTGATGGGTCCGCTTGCTGCACTCGGCATCGACATCAATGTCGTAGCGGCCGAGCGAGCCGCCCTCACCGCGACGATCACCGGGCCAGGTGGCTCGGTGGAGCTCTGAGTCTGACGACACGAGCAGACGAGTTGGTCATGCACTTTGGAGCCTCGCTGCGTCGAGTACCGAGGCATCGAGCACAAAGTTAAGGAACGCGCGCACCCACTCGTTGAATGACGAAGTGGATGTCTAGCCGAGCGAGGTTCGATCCAAGGCAACGATGAATGCCGAGCCCGAATGCAACGTGGCGGTTCTCGGTTCGGTCAATCCGGAACTCGTGGGGATTCTCGAAGGCAAGTGGGTCGTGATTCGCAGCCGGGAACGTGACCAGTACTTACTCGCCGGCACGGACGGGACAACCCTGGATCTCGGGGTCGCCAACGACCTTCCGGCCCATAAGTGACCGGTGCGTAGTACCGCAGCACTTCTTCGGCGAACGTGAGCCGAAGCATGTCGTCAGGATCGTCGGCCTCCGTAGCGAGGCGAGCCAGGTCGTCGCGGTTCGTAGCCAGATGCCAGATGCCAGATGCCAGATGCCAGATGCCAGAAGCCCAAGTCAATTGCGCTCCACATGGTGTCGATGCCGGCCAGCAGGAGCAGCCGCGTTGGCATTTGCCGATTGCGCGGCGCACGCTTTCTGTCGGACCTCGGCAATTAGGTGTTGCGTGCACTCGCGCAACTCGGCTTCCATCTCGGCAATGCGCTTGGGACTGAACGACGGCAGCCACAGCCGTCGGTGGCCGTGGTGGTCAGGCGGGTCGGACGTAATTGGTGGTGCAGGCCACCGAATCGCGTCCGACTGCGTCACGGAGACAAAAATCGACGAGAAATTCACCGTGTCGTTCGCGATTGCCGACGCCGCTTGCATCGTGACCGGCATGAAGGCCCGGCCATACCGTTCGGTCATCGCCATCGGGCAGTGCTTGCGCACCGAGTTCCAGATTTCGATTGCGTTGGTACCCCAGGCGATCCCCCCAATCTCACGTCAGTGTGAAGACGAGAGTGGAACGTGCGTCGAATGGCCGGTCGGCCTGGCTCGGCCGAGTCGGGGATTGCCTCGCTCGGCTTGATTTTCTGCGCATCAGGCCATGCCGATCCGCCACACGCGCGTCGGGTAGCAGACAGCCCGGATGAATCAGCGTGCACGCTGGGTGCGACTTATGGCACAGCGCCGGTAGCGTGCGGCAGTCGACTAGATCCTGTCGGGTCGGCTCGCTTGCGGCGGATCAGGTCTCCGGGGGGTGACCTGATCCGCGCAGCACTCCGGCCATGAGCCGATCCGTTGATCAGTTTCCTGCGAGGACGTCAGCGATCGTCCGACTCAAGACCGTCGACAACGCCAGTTGCGTTTGGCTTCGCTGCACTGTCGGCACCGCCGCAATCTGCTGCATCACTTCGTGCAGGTGATCGTTGGATCGGGCCACGATGCGAAGGTGTAGGTCGCCGATTCCGGTCACGGTGTGAATCTCGAGAATCTGCGTAATCACAGTTAACGCGCGCACCGTGTCGTCGTGTGAACCCTGGGCGATCTCGAGTGTGCAGAACGCCACAACACCGAGGCCCGCTTTGCTTGGGTCGACATCAGGTCCGTATCCGGAGATGACCCCGTCGGACTCGAGTCGATCGAGCCGCGAGTACACCGTCCCTCGGGCCAACCCCAGCGCGCGTGCCAAGTCAGCCATCGACCGGCGCGGCTCGCGTCGCAATGCCACGATCAGGCGAAGGTCGACCTCGTCGAGTGCTCGATTCATCTGTTCATTCGACCGAACTGTCTTCTCATCAACATGAACACATCGTACATATTGTCGACTTTAGTAGGATAATATGTACAGCACAGTTGACATACAATGTACAGCTGATTCAACTGTTCCACATGTTGAAGAAAGTCGACCACATCACCTACGCCTGCGAACGCGGCACCATCGAGAAGTGGGCGTGGTTCCACATCGAAGTCGAAGGCGGCACGCTCATCAACCGGATCAACGATGTCCGGCCCGATGATCTCGACAGCAGTATGCAAATCTGGTGCATCAACTACGGCGAGTTCGGCATTGCGCTGATCGAAGGAATCGACCGGGCGAAGAAGTCGCAGGTGACCAAGTTTGTTGACCGCCACGGCGACCACTCCTGCCAGCATGTCGCCTATGACACGGGTGACCTTGAGTTGTTCCAAGCACACATGAAGCAAATGGGTGGAACGCCACGCGGCAAGACGCTTGTACGCAACGACGGATTCGGTGTCCTGAAGCAAATGTTTGCCCGTGGCTACGCCGAGGGCGACGCCGCAGAAGCAACCTTCCCCGAGTACGTCGAACGTCCACGGCCCAGCAGCGACGGCAGCGACGTCGCGATCACGTTCGCCGAAGAGACCGGCCGGGGCTTCTACGACCAGATCGAAGATGCAATTGCCGAACACGACGAAGCTCCGTTCTTCGACTTCAACAAAATGCCTATCGACTGGAGCGTGCCGTCACCCGTCCCCGTGAATCGATGACGCCCGCTGGAACCGCCGGCATGCCACAGTGTGCGAATGCGTCGTATCGCCCTCATTGCCACCGCTTCCGTCCTCGCCTTTTCAGCATGTAGCGGAGGCGGCAGCGACCAGGCTGCCACATCCGACTCCGTCGAGGCCGACAGCATCCCACAGCGGCCCGAATCCGACCCGGGCGAGCCCGAGACGCCAGTCCCGATTTCCGAACCCGCTTCGGTCGCCACCGAAGCACCTGTGGCGACCGAAGCAATCATTCCTGCCGAACAGGTCGCGAAGGCCGTCGAGGTGTCGCTCGTTGAATGGGCCGTCGAATCACCGATCGAGTTGATTCCTGGCGTCATCACGTTCGACGTCACCAACGACGGCGACTTTCCGCATCACTTCGCGATTGCTCGCGGCGAAAGCTACGAGACACTTCCGCAGCTCCCTGACGGCTCTATCGATGAAGCAACGCTCGGTGCCGACTTCGTCGGTCGCACCAGCAACATGCAGAGCGGCGGTACCGAGACCATCGAGTTTGATCTTGAGCCGGGCAACTACGTGTTCTTCTGCAACATCGCCACCGGCGTGAGTCATGCAGCCCAAGGCCAGGTGCTCTCCGTCACCGTCGCTGACGTCGCCCTCTAACCAAAACCAGCCCACTCCATCGCTCAGCCTTTGGCGCGGCCGGTCATTCCAAAGAGCTTGCCGGCGACCTTGCGGATCTGAATTTCGTCCGAGCCCTCGGTGATTCGGTAGCGACGATGGTGACGGTAGATGTGCTCAAACGGCATTGCCCGGTTGTAGCCCATACCGCCACACGTCTGCATCGCCTGATCGGCGGCGTTGCAAGCAAAGCGGTTGGCGCGGTAGTTGCACATCGCGACCTTGTCGGTGATCTCCATATGGTCAACACCCGTGTCGAGCTGCCATGCCGTCTTCCAGATAAGGGCACGCAACATTTCGGCTTCGGTGGCGAGTTCGGCGAGTGGGAATTGAATGGCCTGGTTCGTCGAGAGGGTCTTGCCGAACGTGGTGCGGTTATTGGCGTAGGCGACTGCGGTGTCGATGCAGTGCAGCCCGGCTCCGAGCGACGACGCTGCCTGGCGGATCCGGTTCTCGTGCACGAACAGTTGGGCGGTCATCAAGCCGAGCCCTTCGTCACCGAGGATCGTGTCGTCATTGACCCGCACTTCGTTCAACCGGACATGGGCGTGATCAGTCGGCATGTTGAAAGTCCACATGAACTCTTCGATCTTGAAGCCGGGTGAGTCGGTCGGCACGATGAAGCAGGTGATGCCACGTCCGTCGCCTGGCTTACCGGATGTGCGGGCAAAGATGTAGTCGTGGGTGGCGTGGTGGAGGCCGGTGTTCCAGTACTTCTCACCGCTGATGACCCATTCGTCACCGTCGCGTGTTGCGGTGGTTTCCATCCAGGTGGCGTCGGAGCCGTGAAGCGGTTCGGTCAGCCCGAAACCGATGCGCGCCGTGCCGGCAAGCATTTTTGGGATCCATTCGGCTTGTTGCTCGGGCGATCCGTACTTCTCCATCATCAAGACGGTGACGAGGTTGCCGACGATCGAGCTCTCGTTCTGCAAGTCGTTGTGAAGGCCAAGCCCCTTGCGCGCCAAATGTTCACGCACGATTGCCATGTCGAGGCTGCCCAGGTTTTTGCCGCCGAACCGTTCCGGCAGCTGCTGCCGATAGAAGCCGGCTTCGTCAGCTGCGACACGCATCCGGCGCAGCAGGCCTTCCCACTCGGCATTTGGCAGGCCATCACGGTCCCAGTCGGTCCGGCTGTCTTCGCGACGGCGGTCGAAGAAGCGGATGTTGTCGTCTTCGTCCTCCATCGGCTTAATCACGTCAACAATGAATTGATCGAGCTCGCCGAGGAGTTGCTGCGTCGATGCGGGGATGTCGAAGTCCATCAGCCGAACGTACTGGCCGCTCCCCCGACACATCCGAGCGGAGCCGGTCCACGCGCCCGCAGCGTTGCGGAACACCCACCCGCAATTTTCATGTTCGACAGCCCGAAGCGTCACACTTCGGTCAGACCAAACTGTGACGATCAAAGTGTCGGCATCGAGTTTGGAACGAACCCCATCATCTGCTCGACGAGAGCCAGCTCGCTGGGCGATCGCACTCAGGCAACCGAGATGCCGTCGCCGGGGAGGCGATCGACGTCGAGGTCGTCGGAGCACGGGTAGGCGCCGCGCATCCAGAGCGGCGCCCGGAAATGACTCCATTTACCCTCGACCTGAGCAAGCCGATCCGCAACAGCGAACAGCGCAGCATTGTTAAATCCGAGGCCGCAGTGACTCCCGAAGACACGGATGTTCTCGGCATGTTCGGTGCGACGCGTGAGTGCCGTTTGCCAGTGCACCACACCATCGGTCTTCGAGTAGATCGAGGTCGACGGCACCTCGAGGTGCGGGAGGTAGCCAGCGCGCACGCTCCGAGACGTAGCGAAGTCCGGCGAATGCAGCCGCTGGAGACGTTTCCAAAGTATCTGCGCTGAGGAACCGTCTTCGGCGACCATCTGGATCGGGCTACCGAGGGTGATTACCTGACGAACCTTGTCGGGGGCGGCACGTGCCAGTTCGCGAGCAAAGATGCCACCGAGGCTCCAACCAACGATCGACACCGGCGCTTCCGCCTGCGCATACACGCGTTCAAGCAGCGCACCGAGGCCTTCGAGGATCTCGGGCGTCGGCCCAAGGTTGCTCCCAAGGCGCCAGCCGTGGGAGTGGTAGCCGAGGTCGCGGAGTAGGTGGCGGAGCGGCCTGGTAGATCCGTCGCCAGCAGTAAACCCGGGGAGCACGATCACGTGGTGGCCGTCGCCCTTCGGCATCCTCTTCAGCAGCGGGAGCGCTGCACTCATTGCGATGCGCTCGCTGAATGCCCGGTATTCGAGTGCCAGCATCCATGCCGGCGGTGCGCTGATGTTTGTTTTCGTTGCCATCGACTCCCCAGTCATCCCGCCACGATGTAACGAAGAAATCACCGTAGTACACGTTCAGTCAAAGCACGAAGGTCTGGCACGCTGGGCTGCATGGACGACATCTCAAATCCGCCAATGGACCAGCTCCCACCCGAGCCGACTCCGTTCCGCGGCGTCGCCAACGACACATATGCCGAGTCGACTCCGGATTGGCCGCCACCGCTCCGGCCTCCGGCTGGCGCTCCGAACATCATTGTCATCATGGTGGACGACCTCGGGTTCGGACAGCTGTCCTGCTTCGGCGGCCCGATCGAGGCGCCACACCTCTCGGCACTTGCCGACAAGGGGTTGCGGTACACAAACTTCCACACGACTGCATTGTGCTCGCCGAGCCGCGCTGCGCTGCTCACGGGCCGCAACCATCACTCGGTCGGCTTCGCCACCATTGCCGAAATGGCAAGCGGCTTCCCCGGCGCCAATGCGTTCCTGCCGAAGAGCGCTGCATCGATCGCTGAAGTGCTGAAACAGACCGGCTACTCCACCTACTGCGCCGGCAAGTGGCACCTGACGCCGACCTCAGAGCAGACCGCTGCTGGCCCCTTCGACCGTTGGCCAATCGGGCTCGGTTTCGAACG
>CAWUXP010000050.1:0-2854 GCA_963926495.1 Candidatus Ilumatobacter herschelensis | reverse complement strand
CACCGCTCGATGCGCGGGCGAGATACTCAGAAAGATTGGCCTTTAACTCTCGTACTCCCACCGGCATGTGACCACATTAGCATCAGATGTAGTCACACCAAGGCCCCGTCGCGACCCGGATCAGTTGGCGACTTCGAGGATTCGCACGGGGAGTTCGCGAGGGCCGCGAATCTGGCCGACGCTCCAGCGGGTGTCGCCAGCGAGCTCGAAGCGGGGGAAGCGCCTGATGAACTCCTCAATGGCAACCTTGAGCTCGAGGCGGGCCAGGTTTGATCCAAGGCATCTGTGGATGCCCAGACCGAACGCGGCGTGGCGGTTCTCTTCGCGATCGACAATGAATGAGTCGGGATCCTCAAACTTCTTCGGATCGCGGTTAGCCGCTGGGAACGGCAGGAGTACCCAATCGTCTTTCTTCATTGGGCAGCCATGGAAGTCGTTGTCTTTGGCTACCAACCGGGCCATGGTGACTGGTGCGTAAGCGCGAAGGAATTCCTCCAAGGCGAACGTCATCACGTCGGGATCGTCGAGCAGGCGCTGGTGATCCTCGGGATGCTGCGCGAGATGCCACAGCGACGAACCGATTGCCGACCAGGTCGTGTCGATTCCGGCGACGAGTAGCAAGACGACCATGCCGCCGACGACGTCGTCATCGAGCTTGTTGCCGTCGAGTTCGACGTTCATCAAGTAGCTCGTCAGGTCATCGCGGGGATTCGCACGATGATCGTCGATCTGTTCCTGAATATAGACACCGAGGTCGTCGCCACCCTCACGGGTTCCGGGCTCTTCGTTGATGCGCTCCAAGACGTCGTGGACGAACGTACGAAACAGCTCCTCGTCCTTTTCCGGGAAACCAAGCATCCGGCCGATTACGTTCACAGGAATGTTCTGCGCGTACTGAATAGCGGCGTCGACGACGCTCTCACCAGGCGTGATCTCACCCATCTCGTCCAGGAGTTTCTGGCACAAACGCTGAATCTCTGGCTCCCATGGCTCGATCATCTTGGGCGCAAAGGCCGGCAGGAGGAGCCGGCGGGCCATGTTGTGGAACGGTGGATCGCTGGTGATCGGCGGAGCGCCACCGATGGGCGCCGGAAGTGCCCGGTCGCCGGGGCGTCCAACGCCGACGACGACAGCACGACTCGTGAAGTTGTCGGTGTCGTAGGCGACCTCCGTGACGGTGTCGTCGGTGATAGGCACCCACATGCCGCCGTAGCGATCGGTGTGGGCAACTGGGCAGCCGCCCTCGCGCAACTCTTTCCAGACCTGAGGTGCGTTCGGGTTGTACGCCGGATCGGCATGGTCGAAGTCGGTGCGTGGGTCGGTGACCGGGCCGTAGTCGTCAGCGTTGTATGGCACTCGCTGCCAGAGGTCGGTGCCGTCCGGGCTACTGCCAATGATGAAGTCGAGGATCTCGCCGCTGCGCTCGATCGAGATGATCTTGTTGCCCGTGGTCTCGTCGATCCGGGTCGAATAGTTTGCAGTGTCGGTCATGTCATCCGTTCTCCGTGATGGTGATCGCATACTCGGGGCAGTTCGACGCGGCCAGACGGGCCTTGTCGTGCAAGTCGGCAGGTACGTCGCCCTCGACGATCAACATGGCCTGGCCATAGTCGTCGACATCGAACAATTCCGGCGCCAACGCGTAACAACGGTTGTGGCCCTGGCACTTCTCCGCATCCAGGTGCAGTCGCATCAGAGAGAGAATAGATGTCGGAGTGCGTTGAGGACGAGCGCCACGGGAACTTTTTTGAACAGCGTTCCAATGCTGGTGTCGCAGCTGACGGGGGAGAGCTGAAAGGAAGGCTGAAAACGACAGAACCCGGCCGGCGCCACCGAAGTGGAGCAGGCCGGGTTCAGGATTCGTGGCTCAGGCCAGTTTGATCAGACGAGATCGAAGCGGTCGGCGTCCATGACCTGTGCCCATGCAGCGGCGAAGTCGTTGGCGAACTTTGCGCCAGCGTCATCGGCTGCATAGACATCGGTGATTGCCCGCAGGATCGAATTCGAGCCGAACACCAGGTCGTTGCGGGTGCCAGTCCACAACAGATCGCCACTCGTGCGATCCTTGCCTTCGAACACGTCTTCGGCGCCCGGTGCAGCAGACCACTCGGTGCCCGGATCCATCAGGTTGACGAAGAAGTCGTTGCTGAGAACCCCGACTTGGCCGGTGAGCACGCCGTGGTTATCGGTGGAGACACCGAGCACACGGAGGCCGCCGACGAGTGCGGTCATGGCGGGAGCGCCGAGGCCGAGTAGATGTGCCCGGTTGACGAGCAGGTGCTCGGCAACATTGCTGGTGCCCTTGCCGAGTTGGTTCCGGAAGCCGTCGTTCTTCGGCTCAAGCCATGCGAACGACTCTTCGTCGGTCTGCTCTTGGGTCGCATCGCCGCGACCGGTACTGACGTTGACAGACACGTCGTGTCCGCCAGCCTTGGCAGCGGCCTCGACAGCAGCAGCGCCACCGAGCACGATGAGGTCAGCCATCGACACGTTGACTCCGACGCTGGACTGCACGCCTTCGAGCACGCTGAGCACACGACCGAGCTGATCGGGGCGGTTGGCTTCCCAAGCGTTCTGCGGCGCAAGGCGGAGGCGGCCACCGTTGGCGCCGCCGCGCAGGTCGCTCTTGCGGTAGGTGGAGGCCGAAGCCCACGCCGTTTCGACGAGCTCGGTGATGCTGAGGCCGGTACCCATGATCGCGGCCTTGACCGTCGCCACATCGGCATCGCTCAGTTCGGTGCCGGCGGGGATCGGATCCTCCCAAAGTTGCTCGGGGGCTACTTCCGGGCCGAGCAGGCGGACATGGGGGCCCATGTCGCGATGGAGCAGTTTGTACCAGGCGCGAGCAAACGCA
>CAWUXP010000049.1:0-9197 GCA_963926495.1 Candidatus Ilumatobacter herschelensis | reverse complement strand
CGTGTCGTCATCTCGAATCATCCCGATCATCGAGACATCGTCGAGCACATGGGTCTCCCGTTCGTGCACCTGCCGGTCACCGAGGACACGAAGCCCGAGCAGGAACGCGAAGTACTTGCCACGCTCGCCGAACACGGTGTCGAGTTGACCGTCATGGCCCGCTACATGCAGATCCTCAGCGACAACTTTGTATCGCAACACCCGATGCGGATCATCAACATCCACCACTCATTTCTGCCAGCATTCGTCGGGGCAAACCCGTATCGCCAGGCCCACGAGCGCGGCGTCAAGCTGATCGGAGCGACAGCCCACTACGCAACTGCCGATCTCGACGAGGGCCCGATCATCGCTCAGGACACCGCCCATGTGACGCATCGTGAGAACGTCCAACAGCTCACTGCTCGGGGTCGCGACGTCGAGACGCTCGTGCTCTCTCGGGCGGTCCGGGCTCATCTCGAGCACAAGGTCGCGGTCTACGGCCACCGCACAATCGTCTACTCGTAAGAGTCAGCCGGCGGCTTCGACTGCCGCTGCTCGCGAACGGCGTCCCCGAGGTGCTGAGCCGCTCGGTTCCCAGCGGAACTTCTTCAGAGCGATGGCCAAGCCGACCAGGCCCCACGCTGCAACAAACGCAAGCGATCCAGGGTTGAACGCTGGACCATCAACAATGGGTGAGAAGCAGTCTTGGAAAGCATTGACGAACGGCTTCAGCGGAAAGAAGTTGCCGACCGAGTTCAAGAAACTGTTCTTGCGGTCACTCACCACGAACACGTCGGAGATGAATGCAAGCGGCAAAATCACCGCATTTGCCGCAGCCGAAGCCGAACTGGCCGACTTGACCAGCGATGCCAGCGCCATCCCAAGCGCGGCGAACGACGCCACGCCAACAATGAAAGTCACGACGGCTGCAGGCATCTTGGCCCAGTCGATTGAGAGGTCATAGAGGACAACGCCCATGGTCAGCATCATCAACACCCCGACCATGGCAATCACCACCGCCGACAATACGAATCCGGCAATGTAGGTCCAGGTCGGCAGCGGCGTACCGCGCCACCGTTTCAGCACCCCTTCGTCACGTCGCAGCGGGACCATGTTCGCAAGGTTGGTGAACGTCGCCGACACCGCTGTAAAGGCGGCGAGGCCGCCGGTGTAGAACTGGCGGACCGGCCAGCGGTTCCCCGGTGAACATGCATCGTCATCGCAGACGAAGTCGTCACCGAACAGTGCGTTGAACAAGACGAGCATGACGATCGGAAGGAACAGTGTGAAGAACAATGCGATTGGCACGCGGGTGAAGAACTTCAGTTGGTAACGCGTCTGGCGGATAACCAGCGCAGCGTTCGACGGGAACCCACTCACGAGCCGCTCCCCACGCCGTACTCGCCAGTGAGTTGCAGGAACACGTCTTCGAGGGAAGCTCGCCGCACACTCAGGCCTTCCAGTTCGACCGAGTGCTCGATGGCCCAACCGGTCAGCCGGTGGACCGCGGCGGTTGGCTGGTCGACGCGGACCTCGACGAGACGGCCCGACAGGCTGACGTCGTTACCCAGCACTTCGGCGAACGTACTCGCCGCGGAATCGAGTGAAATCGAGTCAGGCACGTCGAAGGAAACAATGGTCCCACTCAGTCGGTTTATCAACTCAGCTGGTGCGCCTTCAGCCACCATGCGACCTTGCATGAGCACACCGACCCGATCAGCGAGGTGCTCTGCTTCATCGAGATAGTGAGTTGTCAGCAGCACCGTGGTGCCGTCGGCGATCAACGCCTCGATGAGGTCCCACGACTTGCGCCGCGCCGACGGGTCGAACCCAGTGGTCGGCTCGTCGAGGAAAAGCATTTCGGGGCGGCCGACAATCCCGAGTGCCAGGTCGACTCGTCGCTTTTGACCGCCTGACAGCGATCCGACTCGCTCGTCGACCTTCTCGTCGAGCCCGGTCAGCCCCACGACCTCGTCGAGCGAGCGGGGATTGCTGTAAGCGCTCGAGTACAGGTCGATCACTTCGCGCACGGTGAACTCAGTTTCGACTCCTGACGACTGCAGCACGATGCCGATGCGGTCGCGGAAATTTCGGTCGGCCTTCGCTGGATCGATGCCAAGCACACTCACGGTGCCCGATGACCGCTCGCGGTGCCCTTCCAGGATCTCGACCGTGGTCGACTTGCCGGCGCCGTTCTCGCCGAGCAAGGCATAGATCTCACCTTGGTCAACGTGAAATGACACCCCATCGACGGCGTGGTTGGAGCCGTAGTGCTTGTGTAGGTCGGTGACGTCGATAACAGCCATGTCAAGGACGAATGTACAACCCGCCGGCGTCTGGTCAGGCCCGCGGATAGCTCGCCGACGTGATCGGGAGCCCGGTGTCGTTCCGGAGATGTTCGGCCGCAGGGATGAAGTACGCCATCATTTCGTCAGCAATTGCTTCGCCAATTGAGTCATCGGTACACGTGCGTTCGACGGCAGCCGACATGTGCAGCAGCCAGCGGTCACGCTCAAGCGGGCCAACATGAAACGGGAAGTGCCGCATCCGCAGCTTCGGATGCCCGCGCTCGTCCATATACGTCTGTGGGCCGCCCCAGTACTGGGCGAGGAACAACGTAAGACGGTGGCGTGCACCGGTCAGGTCAGGTTGCTCAGGGTAAAGCGGGAGTAAAACGTCATCGTTTGCCACACCTTCGTAGAAGGCGTCGACCAGACGCTCAAAGAACGCCATACGTTCCTCGTCACTCGATCCGACTCTCGAAAACAACGAAGGCGCCGTGTCAACCACGACGCCCACGCTAGGGGGCAAGAGAGGTGTTCGATCAGGCGACAAAGAAGACTTCATCGATATCGAACTTGCGATAGCCGATGAGCTCCGCTTACTTCACCACGAAGGGGGTGGAGTCGCTACACGGATCGAGCACAACGAATTCGTCAATCGCGAGGAGGGCCAGCACCGTCATAACGTCGTGATCCGAATCAACGACGTCATGACCTCGATAGTGAGTTGACATGTTTGGCTTCTGATCCGCTCCCTCGATTTGGGAATGACCGCATGACACCCGTCCGTTGTGATCGGACCGTAATACGACCAGTACCGCGCGGATAAAGGTTCAGTCGAATGTCGGCTCGACGTAGTCCGGAAAAATGTCGGGCAGTCCGTCACTCACCTTGATCGGGTACACCGGGGCACGCTTCTCAAGGAAGCTCGTCACACCCTCGCGTGCGTCATCACTCGACCCGCGGGAAAGGATGCCCCGCGAATCGACGCGGTGCGCTTGCATTGGATGATCGGCACCGAGCATCCGCCAGAGCATCTGACGGGTCAGCGCCACCGACACTGGAGCTGTGTTCTGAGCAATTTCCGTGGCAATGGCTCGAGCTGCTTCCAGCAGATCATCGCCGGGGTGCACGCTTCTGACGAGCCCGCCCGCGAGCGCCTCATCAGCCGGAAAGACGCGGCCGGTGTAGCACCATTCGGTTGCCTGGCTGATCCCCACAAGGCGCGGCAGGAAGTACGACGAGCAGCCTTCTGGCACGATGCCACGACGGGCGAAGACGAAGCCGAACTTGGCGTGCTCGCTGGCAAGTCGAAAATCCATCGGCAACGTCATTGTGACGCCCACGCCGACCGAGGCGCCATTGATCGCTCCGATCACCGGCTTGGTGCAGTCGAAGATCCGGAGCGACACCATTCCACCACCATCGCGTGGTACTCCCGTTTTTGTCTTGATATCGCTGCCACCCTCGGCGAAGGTCTCTCCCCCGGCACCCGACAAGTCTGCGCCAGCGCAAAACGCACGGCCTGCTCCGGTGACGATCACGGCCCGCACGTCGTCGTCGGCGTCGACCTGATCAAACGCGTCGATGATCTCGTACATCATCGTGCCGGTGAACGCGTTGAGCTTCTCGGGCCTGTTCAGTGTGATCGTTGCGATGTTGTCAGCGACGTCGTAGATGATCTGGGTGTACTCCATGGAGGAGCAACGTAGTGAATTAGACGTCCAAGAATCGACTTGCGGCGATGCCCGATCCGATGGCGCCGGCGGCGGCACCGATGATCAACATGATCAACATGACCTGTTTGTCATAACCATCAGTCACGACCAGCGCAGCGAAGCCACTCCCCTCGGGGAATTCACCCACACCGCTGGTCCACTGGCTGTTCCATGCCCACAGCCCACCGCTGGCGAGCACACCACCGATAATCCCGTGGAGCAAGCCTTCAAGCATGAAGGGGACGCGAATGAACCAGTCGGTCGCGCCGACAAGTTTCATCACTTCGATCTCTCGTCGCCGAGCAAAGATCGCCGTGCGAACCGTGTTCCAGATCAACAGGATCGCGGCCAACAGCAAGAAGATCGATAGCAGCAGCAGACGGAACCCGAAAAAGTCTTGGAGCTGGCCGATCAGGCTGATTTGATCTTCGGCGAACTGCACGTTGCGGACGTTGGGCAACTCGGCGAATGCACCTTCAAGTTGCCGCAGTAATTCGACGTCGGTGCCTTCGGTCGGAACAACCTTGTACTGAGTCGGGATGTTGTTCAAGCCAAGCAAGGCGAGCGTGCCCGGCTCTCCGGCAAGCACAATCTGTGCCTCATTGAGTGAGCACACTGCGTCGCAGTAGGAGAACTCTTCGACGAACGTGCCGGCATTGCCCAGCGCCGTGTCGATCACACCCAACTGGTCGTCGGTCGCGCCGGCATTGACGAAAATGATCATTTCGACGCCGCCCTCCCACTTGGAGAGGAGGTTGTCGAAGCCTTGCTGGCTGAGCAGGGTCAGGCCGACACCGAGCAGTGAGATTGCTGCAGTGATGATGGCCGCCATGGTGAGCGTGGCGTTGCGGCGAAAACTGTCGAAGGTCTCGCGGAAGATGTAACGAAGGCGTGAAAGCATTAGGAAACTACCTCACTCGTAGACGCCGCGCGCCTGGTCACGCACGATGACGCCACGGTCGAGCTGGATCACGCGCTTGCGCATCGTGTTGACAATTCGCTGGTCATGTGTGGCCATCACCACGGTGGTACCGGTCTTGTTGATGCGGTCGAGGAGGCGCATGATGCCTTCGCCTGTCGCCGGGTCAAGGTTGCCTGTCGGCTCGTCCGCAAGCAGGATCAACGGCCGGTTGACGAACGCACGAGCGACCGACACACGCTGCTGCTCGCCGCCCGAAAGCTGGTGCGGAAGGCGGTCTTCCTTGCCAGCCAATCCGACGAGTTCGAGCACAGCGGGCACCTGCTGCTTGATGACATGCTTCGGACGACCAATCACCTCTTGGGCAAATGCGACGTTCTCGAACACGGTCTTCTCGAGTAGAAGCTTGTAGTCCTGGAAGATATTGCCGATGTTTCGGCGCAGATGTGGAACACGCCCAGGAGGCATGTCGACAATATTGCGACCGGCGACCCATACCGCTCCACGCTCGGGCCGGTCTTGGCGGTTGAGCATGCGCAGGAGAGTGCTCTTGCCAGACCCGGACGGCCCGACAAGGAAGACGAACTCGCCCTTGGCGATGTCGAATCCTGCGTCGCGCAGCGCGACGACATCAGGGGAATAACTTTTGGTGACGTTTTCGAGACGGATCATGGGTTGGGGTGCCGTCGGGGTTGATCCGATCGGCGCTGCACGACAGTACCGCTGTCACACACATGTAACGAGGCACCCCCGCCGCAAAATTTGGTGACGGCTGGCTCAGAGCACCCTCTCGGCCACTGCGATGACTGAGATAACGGCCAGTCACACCGTGCGTGGGACGGAGTGACCGTGTCAGCTCTCGGGCTCGCCCTGTGCACGCTTCTGCTGCAGAAAGCCTTCAATGAGGAAATCGATATCGCCGTCGAGCACGCCGCTGACATTCGCCGTTTCGATCTCGGTCCGGAGGTCTTTGACCATCTGGTACGGCTGCATCACATAACTGCGAATCTGGCTGCCCCAGCCGACCTGCGCCTGCTTGCCCGCGATGGCGTCAAGTTCGGCTTGCCGGTCTTCTTCGACCTTGGCTGCGATCATCGACTTCAAGCGACCCATCGCGCGTTCGCGGTTCTGCAGCTGACTGCGTTCTTCCTGCGAGGTTGCGACCAAACCGGTCGGATGGTGGATGTAACGCACTGCGGACGACGTCTTGTTGATGTGCTGACCTCCTGCACCTGATGCGCGAAAAACCTGCATTTCGATGTCGGACTCGTCGATCTCAAGATCGACGTCTTCGAGGAGGGGCCAGACCTGCACCGCCGAGAACGACGTCTGCCTCCGACCCTGGTTGTCGAACGGGCTGATGCGAACGAGTCGGTGCGTACCCCGCTCGGCAGTCATCAAGCCATAGGCGTAGCGACCAGAAATTGTGACCTCGGCCGACATGATCCCAGCCTCAGCACCTTCAGACACGGAGTTCAGCGTGATCGTAAAGCCCCGACGCTCACACCACTTCTCGTACATGCGGAGCAGCATCTCGCTGAAGTCCTGGGCATCGACGCCGCCGTCCTTCGCGTTGATTTGCACGATGCAGTCGCTGTCGTCGTGCTCGCCGGTGAAGAGGCTGCGAAGTTCGAGCTGATCGAATGTTATTCCGACCGACTTGATCGCTGCTTCGATCTCGGGCTCTTGCGATGCATCATCTTCATCACGGGCGAGTTCATGCAGCACTTCAACGTTTTCGATCTCGTCCGACATTTTGTCGAACACACCGATGTCGTCTTTGATATTCGCATACTCGGCGTTGAGTTTCTTTGCTCGGTCTTGGTCATCCCAGAGGCCAGGTTCCGCTACCTCATGTTCGAGGACAGCGAAACGCTCACGATTGTCAGCAACGCAGAGATACACCTCGGCCTCGCTGAGCCGGCGTTGCAGGTCGCGGATGTCTTGTGTGAAGTCGCGCATCGGTGGTGATCAGGCCTCGCCGTGGCAATTTTTGAACTTCTTGCCAGAACCGCAGGGGCAGGGCGCATTGCGCGGCGTCTTGGAGAACTCGTCTTTGACGATGGTCGCCTGCTTCTTCGGTTCTGGTGCTTCTGCAGCGTTCGCCGGCGCCCCAGCAGCATCAGCAGCAGCAGCTCGAGCCGCACGATCGAAGCCAGTCGACTGCACGTCATCAGATGAGCTGGTCTGCACGTTCTGCACCGATGCGGGCGCCGGGTTTCCGATGCCAACCTGCGCCGGCTGATCTCCGTCTTTGACGACCTGGACGTGCATCACATACTTGACGAAGTCTTGGGCAATGGCAGTCATCATTGTGCCGAACATGTCGAAGCCTTCCCGCTGCCATTCGGTCAGCGGGTCCTTCTGGCCCATCGCACGGAGGTTGATACCGCCCTGCAGGTAGTCCATCTCTTCGAGATGCTCGCGCCAGCGCTGGTCAATGATCCTCAGCATCACCTGACGCTCAACCTGGCGCAGGACGTCAGCGCCAAGCTCCTTTTCACGCCTCTCATAGTGCGCCGTCGCGTCGGCCATGACGAGGTCGTAGATCTCGTCGGTGTCAGCGCAACCACGAAGCTGATTTTCGCTGATCGAGTTCGGCCAGTAGAGGGTGAGTTCTCTGGCGAGACCGTCGATGTCCCACTCGTCGTCGGCGACCGACGCGCAGTGCTTGGTAATTAATGCGTCGACGGCATCAGCCAGGTACTCGGTTCCGGCGGCACGGAGGTCTTCACCGTCGAGAATTTGATCGCGGCGCTTGTAGATGATCTTGCGCTGCTCGTTCATAACCTCGTCGTACTTCAGGACGTTTTTACGAATTTCAGCGTTCTTGGTTTCGACGGTGGTTTGGGCACGCTCGATGGCTTTGGTGACCATTTTGGCTTCGATCGCCTCGTCGTCCGGAAGGGCACGGCCCATCACGTAGTTGAGCGCGCCGGTGGCGAACAAACGCATCAGATCGTCGTCGAGGCTCAAGAAGAAGCGGCTTTCGCCCGGGTCGCCCTGGCGGCCTGCGCGGCCGCGCAGCTGGTTGTCGATACGACGGCTGTCGTGGCGCTCTGAACCAATGACGTACAGGCCGCCGAGACCACGAATGACATCGCCCTCTGCCTTGCACACAGCCGAATGCTCAGCGAGCAGAGTGGCGTAGCGAGCCTGCGCCACTGCGCGAGTCGTTTGGAATTCTTCGGGCATCTGATCGAGCGGCACGGGCAGTTCGAATTCGGGAGCGAGGAGCCCGACGTCGAAGCCTTCCTTGAGAACGTCATGGCGTGCGAGACCCTCAGGGTTGCCGCCGAGCAGAATGTCGACACCGCGGCCAGCCATATTCGTGGCGACCGTGACGGCATTTTTGCGGCCAGCCTGCGTGACGATGTCGGCCTCGCGGGCGTGCTGCTTGGCGTTCAAAACTTCACGCGGGATATGGCGTTGTTCAAGCAGGCGACCAAGGTGCTCGGAGCGGCTCACGCTGGCCGTACCGACCAAGACCGGCTGGCCCTTGGCATGGCGCGCTTCGATATCGTCGATGATCGCGTTGAACTTTGCTTCTTCGGTCTTGTAGATCAAGTCGGCCTCGTCGAGACGCACGATCGGCATGTTCGTCGGAATCGGGACCACGGCAAGCTCGTAGGTGCCCATCAGTTCGGCAGCCTCAGTTTGGGCCGTGCCGGTCATGCCCGCGAGCTTGTCGTAGAGCCGGTAATAGTTCTGCAGCGTGATCGTGGCGAGCGTCTGGTTCTCTTCCTTGATCTTCACGCCCTCTTTAGCCTCAACGGCCTGGTGGATGCCCTCAGACCAGCGACGGCCTTCGAGGATGCGACCGGTGAACTCGTCGACAATCTTGACCTCGCCGCCCTGCACGATGTAGTCCTTGTCACGCTTGTAGACCTCTTTGGCCTTGAGCGCCACGGTGAACTGGTGCACGAAGTTGGCCTGCACGTCGTCGTAGAGGTTGTCGACGCCAAGCGCCGCTTCGACTGTCTCGATGCCCTGCTCGGTCGGCACGACGATGCGCTTGTCTTCTTCGTACTCGTAGTCCTCGTCACGCTTCAGTGAGCGAACGATCGATGCGAAGCGGTAGTAGAGCTTCGCGGCATCGGCGACGCGCCCGGAGATGATCAGCGGAGTGCGTGCCTCGTCGATGAGGATCGAGTCGACTTCATCAACGATGCAGAAGTTGTGACCGCGCTGTTGCGTTTTGGCTTCGTTCGTTGGCGCCATGTTGTCGCGCAAGTAATCGAAGCCCAGTTCGTTGTTGGTGCCGTAGGTGACATCGGCGGCATACGCCGCCCGCTTCTC
>CAWUXP010000048.1:0-8069 GCA_963926495.1 Candidatus Ilumatobacter herschelensis | reverse complement strand
GTGCGGATGAAATCGTCGTTCGCGATGTTCAACTTCTCCCAGGCAGCAGCAAACTTCGGCGCGATCGAGTCGGTGAACTCCTGCGGGGTGACGTTGGCAGCTTCGGCAGCCTGCTGGATTTTTAAGCCGTGTTCGTCGGTGCCGGTGAGGAACTTGACGTCGTCGCCGAGCAGCCGATGCCAGCGCGTCAGGGCATCGCCGATGATGGTCGTATACGCGTGGCCGAGGTGCGGCTCGGCATTGACGTAATAGATAGGGGTCGTCACATAGAACCGAGTCACGCATGCACGATACCGTCGGTCCGATGACCGGTACGGGTGTGTTTACATCAGCGACGAGTGTTGAGCAGGTGGCGGCGGTGGAAGGTGATGGGACGCGCACCGCGTTCAGCGCATCGATCAACGATGGCTGGGACATTGGCGGTAACGCCAACGGTGGCTACCTGATGGCGATTGCTGGCCGTGCGATGGCTGCAGCAGCCGCCCGCCCGCCACTGACACTCACTGCGCACTACCTGCGCCCAGCGCCTGCTGGGCCGTGCACGATCGACGTCGACCTGGTGCGCTCTGGTCGTCGGCTCGCCACCGCTCGGGCATCACTTCGGATTGGTGGCAAGCCAACGCTCGAGTTGCTTGGCACGTTCGGCGACCAGCAGCCAGACGACGGCCCGACCTATGAGCGTGCGGCGCCGGTCGACATGACGCCGTATGACGAGTGCCCGATCATGCCGAGCGCAACGGAGACAGCCGGCCCGGCATTGATGGACCGCCTTGCGTTGCGCATCGATCCGGCCGACGCCGGATTTCGGAACGGCAAGGTCACGGGCGACCCGACGGTGCGCGGCTGGTTCGCGCTGGCCGATGACGAACCGATCGACGCGATTGCGCTGCTCCTTGCTGCCGATGCGTTCCCGCCGCCGATCTTCAACTCGGGGATGCCCGTCGCATGGGTGCCGACCGTCGAGCTGACCGTCCACATCCGTGCGACGCCGGCACCCGGTCCGATCCGTTGTGCATTCCGGAGCCGCTTCATCCACGACGGGCTGGTCGATGAGGAGGGCGAGATGTGGGATAACACCGGCAAGCTCGTCGCGCAGTCACGACAGCTCTCGCTGATGCCGCGCGGCTGATCTAGGGCGGCTGATCTGGGGCGGCTGATCTGGGGCGGCTGAATTCGCGTACAGCGGTCAGCGGTGTTCAGATCGTGAGTTGGTAGACGTCGCGGCGTGACCGGCCGGTCTGTTCTGCCACCGCGGCAGCAGCGTCGCGTTTCGACAGTCCGGCAGTGATCGCCTCGTCGAGAAGACGCCGAACGTCTTCGTCAGTTGCCGGCGTGTCGTCGACCGGCACTCCGGCGAGGACGAACACGTACTCGCCCCGTGGCTCGCCTATATCGATTGAGCCAAGGGTGCCGCGGACAACGGTCTCGTGCAACTTGGTCAGCTCGCGCGTTACTACGATGTCGCGGTCTGGGCCGCAGACTTCGGCGAGATCGGTCAATGTTCGAAGGACGCGATGGGGGGCTTCGTAGAGGACCGATGTCCGCGGTTCGGAGGCGAGTTCGGCGAGTCGAGTCGCCCGCTCGCGGCCCTTGCGCGGGAGGAATCCCTCGAAGACGAACCGTGACGTATCGAGGCCGCTGATCGTCACGGCCATCACTGCAGCGCTTGGACCGGGGACCGAACTGACGTCGTGGCCGGCTCCGATTGCCGCCTTCACAAGCCGCTCGCCAGGGTCGGACACACCCGGTGTTCCGGCATCGCTGACGACGGCCACATTGCCACCGCCACCCAGCACACCGAGCACTCGATCGATCAGGTCGTGTTCTGTGTGTTCGTTGCACACCGCCATCCGCTTGGCCTTGATTCCGGAGTGGTGGAGGAGCAACCCCGTCCGTCGAGTGTCTTCGCAGCAGACCAATTCGGCGGCAGCGAGCATCTCGATGGCGCGAGGTTGCAGGTCGCCGAGGTTGCCGATCGGAGTAGCGACCAGCCAGAGCGTGCCGCTCATTCTTCGCGCACTTCGATTACGTCGCCGACCCGCACACCCCATCGGGCAAACGCGCCGGCGTGCGCTTCGATCACCGTGCGCGCGGAGAACACCGGGATGCCGATGCGGTGGCGCGCCATTTGCAACGTCTTGACGACGACGCCGTCCTCATCGACGAATGCCACGTCGATTGGAAACTTCATGCCGATCGTGTGTACGCCACGACATGGACGGATAACGAGGGCTCCGTCGAGGTCGCTGCGACCGAGTAGACCCTTGCGGCGGGCAGCCCGCGTTTCAGCGAGTTCGGCGGAAGCGAGCACTCGAGCGTCGCTCATCAGCCAAGCCATGGAGCTCATCATGCCAGAGCAGACGAGTCATCTGAAAGCGCTGAACAGCCAGACCAGGTCCGTCGGGCTCGGCGTGGGGCCTGCCGTTCAGCCCGGGTCGGGTTTTGGGTTGGGTTCCGGGTTGCGTTCGAATGTGGACACGGGCGGGATCGTCAAAGGGAGTACGGTCGAGTGCGTGGCTGGTCGAACCGGATTCTCGCTTCGGGAAGTGGCCGCGGGCCCGCCTGAAGCCCCGATTCTCACTGACATCACTGTCGATCTGCCCGAGGAGGGGATCATTTTGATCGTCGGACCGTCTGGATCGGGAAAGTCGACGCTGCTCCGTCTCCTCAACCGCCTCGATGACCCTCTCGATGGTGCGATTACGTGGCGTGGTGAAGCGTTGTCGGCAATGTCGCCTCCCACGCTGCGCCGGCAGGTTGGGACAATTTTCCAACGTGCCCCACTGTTCGAAGGATCGGTGCTCGACAACTTCCGTGTGGCCGATCCAGATGTTTCCCCCGAGCGAGGTGGGCATGTTCTCGAACATGTCGGGCTCTCCGCTGCCCTCCTCGATCGCGATGCGTCGACGTTGTCAGGTGGCGAGGCTCAGCGGATGTGTGTGGCTCGAGCATTGCTGACTCGCCCCAAAGTGCTGCTTGCTGACGAACCGACGGCGGCACTCGACATCGACGCACGGATGTCGATCGAAGGGCTCGCCCGCCAACTCGCCGACGAAGGAATCGCCGTGCTGTGGGTCAGCCACGACACCGACCAGGTCAGGCGGCTCGCCGACCATGTGCTGGCCATCGTCGATGGCAAAGTGGCGGCATTCGGGCATTTGTCCGAACTGGATACGCATGCTGATCCCATTGTCCGGCGACTGATCGGAGCGCCAACATGACCGCTGCGTTCCTGGCTCTGGGCCGCGCCGACATCGGGCTGACGGGCCTTGCAGCGTCAGGCGGCCTGATTGCTGTGGGCGTCGGTATCTCGCTCTGGCGGGGACTCGGCCTCGAGCGTTCGCTGCTCTGGGCGGCGCTGCGGGCCCTGGTCCAACTCCTCATCGTGGGCTGGGCCCTGCAACTGGTTGTCGATCCCGACGACTCACTGATCTGGTCGGGTGTCTGGCTGCTGTTCATGCTGCTGTTTGCTGCCTGGACGACGGCCCAGCGTGCGGCCGGTGTGCCGAAGGTCTTCGCTCTTTCCCTCCTGGCCTACGCGCTGTCCGGGATCGTGACGCTCGGCGTCCTCTTCGGCTTCCAGGTGTACGAGTTGGAGGGCCGGGCGATTGTCCCGCTCGCCGGAATCGTCGTCGGCAATTCACTGTCGGCCACCGTGCTGGTTTCACGACAGTTGCTCGAAGTTGCGAGCGAGCAGCGGGGAGTGATCGAGGGTCGGCTGGCGCTCGGCCTCTCGGCGCGTGACGCCTTTCAGCCGCATCTGCAACGAGCGCTGAGGACCGCGCTCGTGCCTCAAATCGAGACCACCAAGGCTGTCGGCATCGTTGCACTGCCAGGTGCGATGGTTGGGTTGATCCTCGCCGGTGTCGATCCCGCCGATGCGGTGATGGTGCAGATCTCGGTGATGTATCTCGTGCTCGGCAGCGTGGCGACGACCACGACGGTGATGAGTCTTGGTATCTCACACGAACTCTTCACGCCTGCCCAACAGCTCCGCCGACTCTGACGCGGTCACACCGTGCCTGGCACGGTGTGACCGGCCGCTAGCGTGTCTTGCCGCATGGAACGTTTTGGCTTGGTTGGTCTTCCGAACGCGGGCAAGAGCTCGCTTTATAACGCACTCACCGGTGGTGGTGCCCTGGCGGCGCCGTACCCGTTTGCCACGAAAGACCCGAATATCGGGGTCGCGAAGGTGCCGGACGACCGGCTCGATCGCCTGGCGGTCATGTCCAAGTCGAAGAAGGTTGTCCACGCCCAGGTCGAGGTCGTCGACATCGGTGGCTTGGTCGAGGGCGCCAGCACGGGCGAAGGTTTGGGCAATAAGTTCCTTGCCAACATCCGCGAAGTCGATGCAATTGTGTTCGTGCTGCGGGCATTCGAGGATGACGATGTCGTCGGGCCGTCCGATCCGATCGAGCACCTCCGTGTCGTCGAGATCGAGTTGGCGCTGGCTGACCTCGAGACCGTCGAGAAACGGCTCAAGCAGACCCAGCGCGCCGCCAAGCTGGACAAATCGATGGTCGCCGAAACCGAAGCACTGCAAATCGCCTACGACCAACTCGCCGAAGGCCTGCCGCTCTACCGTGCCGGTCTGAAAGACGACGTCAAAGAGCTCCTCGCCCCGTACTACCTGCTGACGAACCGGCGCGTGCTCGCGGTCGTCAACGTCGGCGAAGACGACATCGATTCGATTCCTGAGAAAGAGAAGTTGATTTCCGACGAGTTCAACAACGTCGGTGACAACGTCGAAGTGATTGGCATGTGCATCCAGATGGAGGCCGAAGCTGCCGCCATCGAAGACCCTGACGAGCGCAAGGAAATCCTCGAAGGCTTCGGTCTCGGCGAGGGCGCTCTGTTCCGGATGGTCCGCAGCGCCTATCACCTGCTTGGCCTGCGTACGTTTCTGACAACTGGCGAGCAGGAATCGCGAGCGTGGACATTCCGCGAGGGCTCGACGGCGCCGGTGTGTGCCGGGCGGATCCACGGCGACTTCCAGCGCGGCTTCATCCGCGCCGAAGTCATCCAGTGGGATGAACTCCTCGAACTTGGCTCCTGGAATGCGGCCAAGGACGTCGGCAAGATGCGCGTCGAAGGCAAGGAATACATTGCCCAAGACGGCGACGTAATGGAGTTCCGCTTCAACGTCTGAATTGTCGGTCGCTGGTTTGGTCTGGCGGTTCGGCTGGCTCAGGCGCGGACATCAAGGCGTCGGTCGATTCTCGGGATAGTTCTCGGCGGTTTCTGCTGTCTGACGTCCCGAGTTTGCTGCGGCTGGCCGTCAGCCTGCGTCTGGCGCACAGAGGTGTTTCCAACGTGCCAGCGCACGTCGGATGCGGACTGCTGTGCCAACTGGATCGTTGACGATGGACCGATAGCTGAATCGGAGCACCTGCCAGCCGGCGTTGGCGAGGTCGCTGTCCTTGCGGCGATCGCGCTCGAACTGGTTGCGGTCGAGGCCGTGTGTTGACCATCCGTCGCATTCCACGAGTACCGCTGTTCCCGCGAAACGGAAGTCGATTTCCCATCCAGCAATGCGTTCGTGGAACGTGGTTGACGGAAGCTGATGGCGTTGGACGAGTTTGGCAAAGACGGCTTCGAGAACCGAGTCGGCGGGTCGATGATCAATCGCCCATTCATTGATGGCGGCACGGAGCGCAGGTATACCGGGCCGGCCGCGGTGGCTGTGGTGAACCGCAGCCGCGGTGAGCGCGTCAAGGTTGAGCAGGCGGCGACTGAGCGCAACTCCGACCGCCGGCTCGACCAGCGATGGGTCGTCAGCTCCAAGGTCGCACAGGGTGCGGAGTGGGTCGGTGCAGCGGATTCCGTGGCGACGCTGTGGCGTGAGCCGTTGACGATCGGTTGGCCGATGCAAAACGACGCCCGCCAGGCGGGGTCGGCGATTTCGTTCGGGCACGGTCAGGTGGACGAGTGCCTCTGCCGGCTCGATCAGATTCCAGAGCACGGCCGCTGATTGATGCGAGGCCATTGCTTGGCCACCTGCGGCCAGGACGGCGGCATGTACCCCTTGGCGAAGATCAGTTCGCGCGCCGGGCAGCCGGGCGACGCCGCGGTGGACCTCGATCAACGAACCGGCGCGCACCGCACGGCGCCAGGCGTCGACGCTCAGCCCGGACGCGCCCAAGGTAATGAGGCCGTGATGCTGCCGCGCCCAGTCATCGAAATCGGAGAGTCGCATGCCATGACAGTGGGCCAGGATCGGATCGACGAGGAAGCACCGGAATCTCGGGACGTCCTGAGGCGGAATCCGCTGCCGTGCGTCCCGAGTTTCCTGTGACCGGTCTCGAGTGGGTAGTCGGCAAGGAGCGTGTGCGAGTAACGCTGGGGCTCGGATGAGGGGGAGGGATACGATTCGGCGATGACTCCTGAGGCTGCGCTGTTGCGTGTGATCCACTGTCTGGACCGTGCTCATGAGACCGGGTTTAAGGCCAAGGCGTTCACCCGGGCGCTTGATGTGGTTCGCACGACCCCGGCTGCCGAGATCGAGTTGCGTGTGGCGAAGAAATCACTGCAGGAGCTCGATGGCATTGGCAAGTCGACTGCCGCGGTGATCATCGACGCAGTAGAAGGTCGCGAGCCTGAGTATCTGCAGAAGATCGAAGCGAGCTCCCGCGTCGACAGCACACCGGAGGGGCAGGTGTACCGCGATGCATTACGCGGCGATTGCCACCTGCATTCGACGTGGAGTGACGGCGGCGCATCGGTCGAGGCAATGGCGGTAACGGCGATGGCGATCGGCCACGAGTACATGGTGCAAACCGATCACTCGGCCCGCCTGACGATCGCGCATGGCCTGAACGAGGAACGATTGAGCGAGCAGCTCGATCAGATCGCAGCGGTCAACGCAGCGATCGCCGAGGCCGGCCACAACTTCCGGATTCTGTCGGGCATGGAGGTCGACATCCTGGTCGATGGGTCGCTCGACCTCAGCGACGGCATGCTCGAGCGGCTCGACGTGGTGGTTGCCAGCGTGCACTCGAAGTTGCGTATGGAGAAGGCGCAGATGACGGAGCGGATGTTGATGGCGGTGGCCTCGCCGCACGTCGACATCCTCGGGCACTGCACGGGTCGGATGATCGGCAAGCGTCCACCGAGCGACTTTGCTGCCGACGACGTGTTCGCGGCGTGCGCTCAGTTCAACACGGCCGTCGAGATCAACTGCCGACCTGAACGGCTTGACCCTCCGCTTGAGCTGATCGACCTGGCAATCGAGTTCGGCTGTTGGTTCTCGATCGACTCTGACGCGCATGCGACTGGTCAGCTCGAATGGCAGCCGCTTGGTTGCGATCGTGCGGCAGCGCGCAACGTCCCGATCGAGCGGATCATCAACACCTTGCCCGTCGAGGACCTGCTGGCGTGGACGCGCCAGTCGGCGGCGTAATGGGGCGCCGTGCCGCACCCGCTGCCAGAGTGACGGTATGAGTGATCGGATGGCAACTGGGACCGCACGAGTGGAGTGGCTGACTATTGCGGGCGACCTCGATGCGTGGCGTTCGCTTGGGTTGTCGGCGACCGACGATGGGTTGATCCCGCTGTTCGGGACCGCGTTACGAATCGTGTCACCCGACGCTGCGTCCGCCGTCACGGGTGGGACTGGCGGGACAGGCGGGACAGGCGTGGCGCCTGAAGATGTTCAGGCCGGCATTGTTGGTTGGGCGCTCTCTGGAATTGATGGCACGATCACTTCGATCGCAGGCCTCCGCACGACGGTGGTCGAACAGATGGCACCGATCTTTGCCACGCATTCGCTCGGAGCGCGGTCGATCGATCACGTGGTCGTGATGACTGGCGAGCTCGAGGAGACGACCGGCGACATTGCGCTCGCTACCGGGTGCGAACTGAAACGCATTCGCGAGGTCGGCAAGATCCGTCAGGGTTTCCATCGCATTGGCCGGGGCGGGCTCATCGTTGAAGTGGTCCAGCACGAAGACGACGACCGGTCAGTTGCCGAGTTCTGGGGCCTCGTGATCATCGTTGAAGACCTGGATGTTGCCTGCGCGCAGCTGGGCCCCGACCGCGTCGGCGAGCCAAAAGATGCAGTTCAGCCCGGT
>CAWUXP010000047.1:0-3140 GCA_963926495.1 Candidatus Ilumatobacter herschelensis | reverse complement strand
ATGCATCGTCCGCCCCGTCAGATCACTGCTCGATCCAGATGTTCTTCCAACCGCGACCAAAGTGGTCGAAGTTCAGCAGGTTCGGTCGTGCGACCGCACCCTTGACGGAGTTGGCGTACCCGTCGAGCAGGTTCTGGAAGTAGGCAATGATGTTGCCGCCCTCTTCGTACTCAAGCGTTTGCATCTCCCGGATGATCGCGTTGCGCTTCTCGTCATCGGTTTCAGCAAGCGCCTTGTTATACAGCTCTTGGAAGTTGGAGCCAGCGGGCGGCCACTTGGTCTCCTGGTACGTGGCCGTCGGAAGCGACCCGGCTCCGACCTGGTTGAGGTACGGACGCGTGCTCCAGTAGCTCGTGGCAAATGCACGCTGCGTGTATTCGGCGCCCCAGTAGGTGCCGCCGTCGAGGACGGTCGCCGTGACGTTGATCCCGGCTTCTTTGGCTTGCGACGCGAACGCCGTGGCGAATTCGGGCAGGCCTGCGGTGTCGTCGGGAGCGAACAACTCAATGCTCAGGTCGCTCTGACCAGCTTCGGCAAGCAGTGCCTTGGCCTTGTCGATGTCCTGCACGCGCTGCGGGAAGTCCTTCGGGTATGAACCGTCGAGCAAGCCGTACATGTCGTTGCCGATGCTGCCGTGGCCGGACAGCACACGCTGCACCATTTCTTCTCGATCCACGATCAGACGCATGGCCTGACGAACGCGGACGTCATCGAACGGCGGCACGTCGATACGCATGGTGATGGTCTGCCAGTTGCCAGCAGTCGACTCGAGGAGCTGCAGATCGGAGCTCGCTTCAATGGTGCTGGCCTGGGCGAACGGGATGTCGAGTGCCACGTCAATGTCTCCCGATGAGAGTGCATTGACCAGAGCCGACTGGTCGGCGAAGTCGATGACCTGTACTTCGTCGAGATATGACTCGCCCCAGTAATTCTCGTTGCGCACATGGACGCTCTCGGAGCCAGGCGTGAAGCTCTTCAACTTGAAGGCGCCTGTTCCGATCTGCGTCGACGGATCGCCGTTGAAGCGCTCGTAACCCTCGGGCACAATTGTTGCGGCATAGCCGGCGAGACCGATCTGGAATGCCACGCTCGGAACGAGCAAGTTGAACTCGACCGTGCGTTCGTCGAGCTTTTTCATACTGTCGTTGTTGACGAATTCCAGCAGGCTTGGCGCGAGACCGAGTTCCGGGTCGATGAGGCGCTGGAAGGAGTAGATGAGGTCATCGGCGCCAACGGTCTTGCCGTTGTGGAACTCGATGCCTTCCTTGAGACGTACGACGTACTTGTCAGGTGCAACGACCTCGATCTCTTCGCCAAGGCTGTGTTCGAAGTTGAGGTTGAAGTCGTCGTCGTAGTTGGCAATGCCTTCCCACGAGCTCACGAGACGCACCTGGTCGGCACGCGACACGATGTACTGGCCATCCATGATGTCATTCGTGCTGCCGACGACGCCGACGCGTAGCGTGCCGCCCTTCTGGGGTCCACCAGCTGTCGGATCAGTTGCCGGCGCAGCGGTATCGGGCGCGGCAGTTCCGGCCGGGTCGGTCGAGCCGGTTGTATCGCTCGGCGGATCGGTCGGAGGCGTCGTGCCGTTGGTCCCCGGGGCGCCGGTCTCACCGCCGCTCGAGCCGCATGCGGCGAGCACAGCAGCGGCACCAGCACCGAGCAGTAAACGTCGACGCCCAACGGACGGCGGCAGCCACAGTTTGCGATCTTCGGTCATTGCTATACCCCCATGGTATTTCATTCGCGCGGCCCGAATAGGCCGACACGGAAATCATAGCCAGCCTCCAAACGGCGCAGTGAAACCGACATTTCTGACTGAACACCTCGGGAACTTTCGACCCAAGGTGCTTACCTACATCTATGGATATGTCTCCGACCGTCGCTGTGTCCGACGTCAATCAGGACGCTCAGCTGTGAGTCTGCGACGACTTCTGCGAACCCATCTCGGGCCGTACCGCAAACTGCTCACCATCGTCGTCGTGCTGCAGGCCATCCAGACCACGGCTGCGCTGACGCTGCCCGCACTCAATGCCGACATCATCGACAAGGGTGTCCTGCGCGGAGACGACGGTTACATCTGGCGCACCGGCGGCATCATGCTGGTGTTCAGCTTCATCCAGATCGTCTTCGCGGTCGGTGCAGTGCGCTTTGGCGCACAGGCCGCCATGAGCTTCGGCCGCGACCTCCGCCGCGACATCTTTCATCAGGTCACCAGCTACTCGGCACGCGAGGTCGGCAAGTTCGGTGCGCCATCACTGATCACCCGCGTCACCAACGATGTACAGCAGGTCCAGATGCTCGTTGTCCTGACCTGCACCATGATGATCGCCGCGCCGATCACGATGGTCTTCGGCATCGTGTTCGCCATCCGCGAAGACGTTGGCCTCTCAGTGATCATGCTCGTAGCAATCCCGATTCTGATCGGCGTGCTGGCCGTCATCATCTCGCAGATGGTCCCGACGTTCCAACAGATGCAATTGCGAATCGACCGGATCAATGCTGTGCTCCGCGAGCAGATCACCGGCATCCGCGTCGTCCGGGCATTCGTTCGTGAGCCCGAAGAGGTGCAGCGTTTCGCTCAGGCCAACAACGAGCTGACAGCTACCTCGTTACGTGCCGGCCGCCTCATGTCGCTGATGTTCCCGACCGTCACGTTCTTCATCAGCGCGTCGAGCGTGGCCGTGCTCTGGTTGGGCGCTGACCGCATCAACGCTGGCGACATGCAGCTCGGCTCCGTGATTGCGTATCTCAGCTACCTCGTGCAGGTCCTTGTTGCCGTGGTGATGCTCACCTTCATGGTGTCGATGCTGCCTCGTGCCGCCGTCGCAGCAGAACGCATTGTGGAGGTTCTCGACACCAATTCATCCGTGGTGCCGCCAGTATCACCGATCACCGAAATGCCCGAGCGCGGCACCGTCGAGTTCACCGACGTCTCCTTCACCTATCCGGGCGCCGAGTCGCCAGTGTTGTGCGATCTCTCGTTTAAAATTACCCCGGGACGCACCACCGCCATCATTGGAAGCACCGGTTCCGGCAAGTCCACGCTCGTCGAACTGGTCCCACGACTGTCCGATGCCACGTCCGGCACGGTGGCGATCAACGGCGTCGACGTTCGTTTACTCGACCCCGACCTG
>CAWUXP010000046.1:0-40863 GCA_963926495.1 Candidatus Ilumatobacter herschelensis | reverse complement strand
ATCTCCATGAAGGTGGCGAATGCCTCGTTCAACCAGATGCCATTCCACCAGCGCATCGTGACGAGGTCACCAAACCACATGTGGGCCAGTTCGTGTGCCACAACATCGACGACCAACTGCTGTTCGTTCTGTGTCGAGGTGGCGGGGTCGACGAGCAGCAGGCTCTCACGGAATGTGATGCAGCCGAGGTTTTCCATGGCGCCTGCAGCGAAGTCGGGAAGGCCAGCGAGGTCGACCTTGTCACTGGGGTACGGGATGCCGTAGTACTCCTCGAACCACTTCAAGCAGAACACGCCGACGTCCATGCCGAAGTCGGTGAGATGGCTCTTGCCCGGAACGTGCACGACGCGCATCGGCGACCCGTTGGCGTCGGTCGGTGCCGTCATCTCGAGGTGGCCGACGATGAACGCCACCAGGTACGTCGACATGGTCATCGTGTCGGCGAAGCGGATCACCGTTCGCCGACCGGCGTCGTTTTCTTCCGTGGTGACCCGTTCAATCTCAGGGCCGTTGGAGATGGCGTCGAGCCCGGCAGCGATGTCGAGCGTGATCCCAAATACGGCCTTGAACTCGGGTTCGTCCCAACACGGAAAAGCGCGCCGGCAGTCGGTGGACTGCATCTGGGTGGTGGCGATGACCTGCTCAGCACCATCGGTGTCGTGGTACGTGCTCCGGTAGAAGCCGCGCAGTTTGTCGTTCAAGATGCCTGCAAACGAGATCGTCATCGTTGCGGGACCCTCGGCGATTGGCGCTGCTGTACGGATGATCAACCGGTCGGTTGCTTCGACCAACTCAGGAGTTGCTGAAGTGCCATTGACCGAACACGCATCAACGGTGAGTTCGGCGGCATTCAGGACGAATGTGTCGGTCGCGTTGGCGACGTCGAGCTGAATCGTGATGCTGCCGGTGAAGGTGGCATCGTCGAGTGCAGGCCGCAGCCGGATGTCGTAACGACTGGGGGTCACACCTGCCGGGAGCCGATACGGATCGAGCGTGTCGAGCCAGGCAGACCCAGCCGCCGCAGACGGTGCGTCGGAGCTGAGGTCAGATGGAGTGTGAGAGTCGGCTGCCATGGTCGCGATGGTACTGGCGGTAGTGTGGCCATCCGTGTCTGAAATGACTGCCCAAGGTGCCGCCAAGCCGGCCAAATTCGCTGTGGTCGGAATCGGGAATGCGCTCGTCGACGTGATTGCTCACGCCTCCGAGGATTTCCTCGCCGAGCATGATCTCAACAAGGGTGCAATGACCCTCATCGAGACCGAGCGGGCCGTGGAGCTCTACGCAGCGCTCGGCACTGCTGTCGAGATGAGCGGTGGTTCGGCCGCGAACACGATGGTCGGAGTGGCCAGTCTCGGTGGCACCGCCTGCTACATCGGCAAGGTCAACCACGACGATCTCGGCGACGTCTTCGGTCACGACATGCGCGCTGTCGGTGTGCCATTCTCCGGTGGCGGTATCAACCACGACACGCCGACCGGTCGCTGCATCATCGTGGTCACGCCCGACGCCGAGCGGACGATGAACACCTACCTGGGCGTGTCCAGCTCGCTCTGCATCGACGATCTCGACGAAGAAGCGATTGCCAGCGGCCAGGTCCTCTACATGGAGGGTTACCTGTTCGACCGCGACGACGCCAAAGCAGCCTTCCGGCATGCGGCCGACGTCGCTCATGCCAACGGTCGACAGGTCTCGCTGACGCTGAGCGATTCGTTTTGCGTCGACCGCCACCGTGACGACTTCCGAGCCCTGGTCGAGGATTGTGTCGACATCCTCTTCGGCAACGATGACGAACTCTTGTCGCTGTACGAGACCGATTCGCTCGATGAGGCGATCGCCGCGGTTCGCGAACGGTGTCAACTGGCTGTCATCACCAAGGGTGCAGCGGGCTGCGTCATCGCGACCGCCGACGAACTGATTGAAGTAGCAGCCGTTCCGGTGGAACGGGTACTCGACACCACCGGTGCCGGCGATCTGTTTGCTGCAGGCTTCTTGCACGGGCTCACGTCGGGCAAGCCACTACGTGAGTGCGGCACGATTGGTGCGATTGCTGCCGCCGAAGTGATCTCCCACGTGGGCCCTCGCCCGCTGGTGGAGTTGCGTACCCTGTTGCCTGATGGCTGAGAACGAACTGCTGACAACCTCCCGGGCCTGGCTCGACGCTGAACCTGATGACGACATCCGCACCGAACTCGATGCGCTGATCGCGTTGGCCGAGGCGGGTGACGACGTTGAGCTCGCCGACCGATTCGCTGGTCGACTGCAATTCGGCACGGCGGGCCTCCGAGCCGCGGTGGCGGCTGGGCCGATGCGAATGAATCGGCTGGTCGTACGTCAGGCCGCTGCCGGTCTTGGCCAATGGCTGCTCGACTCAGTGCCTGACGCTGCCGACCGTGGCGTCGTGATCGGGCGTGATGCTCGTCGCAAGAGCGATGTCTTCGCCGTCGACACCGCACGGGTCCTTGCCGCAATGGGTATCAAGGCAATGCTGCACCCCGGTCTGACTCCGACACCGGTACTCGCCTGGTCGATCACCGGATTGAACGCCGCAGCTGGCGTGGTGGTCACCGCTTCACACAACCCGCCTGCAGACAACGGCTACAAGGTGTTTCTGGACACTGGATCGCAGATCGTCAACCCGATCGATAATGAGATTGCGGCACGTATCGACCGGTTCGACCCGCTCACGGTTGAGCTTGCTCCGGAGGATCACTCGCTCATTCACTGGCTCGATACGTCGTGGGACGACGCCTACCTCGCCGATATCCCAGCGGTGCGCCTTCGTCCCGATGTCCCAGGTGTGGCAATCGCATACACGGCGATGCACGGCGTCGGGGGCGACATGATTGCCGCTGCGTTCGCGGCGGCCGGATTCGATGTGCCGCTCGTCGTCGCCGAACAGCAAGATCCAGACGGCACGTTCCCAACGGTGTCGTTCCCGAACCCCGAAGAGCCCGGCGCAATGGACTTGCTGCTCGCTGTGGCCGAGCTGAACGGCGTCGCAATAGCACTCGCTAACGACCCTGACGCCGACCGTCTCGGCGCAGCAATCCCTGACACGCGGGCCAGCTCGCCTGCCGGCAATCACTCGTGGCGCAAGCTCAGCGGCGACGAGATCGGTTGGCTCTTTGCCGACCATATCTTGGGCCACACCGAAGGTGATGATCGCCTTGTCGTCACCACGCTGGTGTCGTCGTCGCTGTTGGCCCGTATGGCCGAGACGCACGGTGTACATAGCGCGGAGACATTCACTGGGTTTAAGTGGATTGGCAAAATCGCTACCGAGCGTGCGGCGTTGGGTCAGCGATTGGTATTCGGCTACGAGCAAGCCCTCGGGTACCTCGTTGCGGGTCGACCGCTTGATAAAGATGGCATCAGCGCCGCAGTTCTCATGGCCGAGATCGCAGCTGTTGCCGCCGCCGAGGGCCTCACGATCCAAGACCGACTCGACGCTATCGCTGTGCAGTACGGCCGTTACGAGACCGCCGAGTTGTCTGTCCGGATGCCGCCGACCGATGGCGCTGCCTGGGTGCGCCGGGTCGAAGCAGACCCGCCGACAGCAGTGGGTGGAGTAGCTGTCGAATCAGTTTCGTCGTACCCCGAAGCGAACCTGGTGCGCCTCGTGCTGGAGGGCGGCACGCGCCTCCAGATCAGGCCGAGCGGCACGGAGCCGAAAGTCAAGCTCTACGGCGAAGCGGTCGACCTCGACCCTGCCGAACTCAACCGTTTGCTCCTCGCCCTTGCAGAGTAGCGGCCACACTTTGCTCGGCGCGATGTGACCGCTGCCGACCGAGAACGACTCAGTCAGGCTGGCGCACCGAATTGGCGGTCGCCGGCGTCGCCCAACCCGGGCACGATGTAGGCATTGTCGTTCAGGCGCTCGTCGATGACGGCCGTGAACAGCGTGACGTCGATACCGGATGCTTCGAGGGCGGCAATGCCCTCGGGGGCAGCGAGCGCAACGATGACCGTCAGGGGCTGTTGAGCACCACGCTCTATCAACAGTCGGAGCGTGTGGATCAGCGACCCACCTGTGGCGAGCATTGGATCGACCACGATGACGGGTCGGCTGGCGATGTTGTCGGGAAGTTTGTTGACGTACGGCTCTGGTTGGTGCGTCTCTTCGTTGCGCGCAATGCCGATGAATCCAATGTCGGCATCGGGCAGCAGATCCTGAGCTGGCCGGAGAAAGCCGAGCCCGGCGCGCAAGATCGGCACGATCACCGGTTGCACGGCAATGCGCTCGGCTGGAGCGGTCGTGAGCGGGGTCTCGACCGTGCCAGTCACGGTTGGCAGTGTCTGCGTCGCCTCGGCGATCAGCAGCGTGCCAATTCGCTCGAGATTCTGGCGGAACAGTGCGTTGGGCGTTTCGACATCGCGGATTACAGCGAGCGAGTCAAGAACGAGTGGATGGTCGACGACGACGGTTTCGACAGTCATGGTCAGACTCCCAGATCGGCTTCGGCTTTGAGGACCGAGTAGCGAGGTTTGATCACACCGTTGATGAGCTTCAAACGTTCGGGGAACGGAGCGAAGGCCGATTTCATTGCATTGACGGTGAGCCACTGGAGGTCGTCCAGACCCCAGTCGAACGCTTCGCAAACTGCAGCCATTTCGTTGCTCATTGAGGTGTCGCTCATCAGCCGGTTGTCGGTGTTGACCGTGACGCGGAACTGGAGGCGGCGCAGCAGCCCGATCGGGTGGTCGGCAATCGATGCACACACGCCGGTGTTGACGTTCGAGGTCGGGCAGACTTCGAGACAGATACGGCGGTCACGGATGAAGCTTGCCAGGCGGCCGAGCTTGACATCGCCTTTTGCGTCGACGGTGATGTCGTCGATCAGCCGCACGCCGTGGCCGAGACGCTCGGCACCACAAAACTGAACGGCCTCCCAGATCGAGGGCAGGCCGAATGCTTCACCGGCGTGGATCGTCGAGTGGAAGTTTTCCCGGTTGATCAGCTGGAAGGCGTCGAGGTGTCGTGTGGGTGGGAAGCCGGCTTCGGGGCCAGCGATGTCGAAGCCGACGACGCCGGCGTCGCGGTACTTGACAGCGAGCTCGGCGATCTCGACGCTGCGCGCAGCTTGGCGCATCGCATCGAGCAGGGCGTAGATGGTGAGATCGGTGCCGTCAGAACCGCGGCGGAATCCGTCGAGTACTGCTTCGACAACTTCGTTGAGCGTGAGGCCTTGTTCGAGGTGGAGTTCTGGGGCGAACCGGACCTCGGCGTATACGACACCGTCGGCGGCCAGATCCTGCGCGCACTCGTAAGCGACTCGTTCGATCGCATCGCGATGCTGCATCACGCCGCCGGTGTGCGCAAACGTTTCGAGGTACAGCACGAGGTCGTTGCGCTTGGCGCCCTTGTTGAACCAGAGGCCGAGTTCCTCGACGTCGGTGGTTGGTAGGCCGTCGTAGCCATACTCGCTGGCCAAATCGACCACGGTGGCCGGTCGCAGGCCCCCGTCGAGGTGGTCGTGCAACAAGACCTTCGGAGCCCGGTGAATCACATCAGTCGACAACATGCATCTACGCTACGACGACTTGGTGCCAGGCACCACGTCGTCCTCTGCACTGGGGCCAGTCAGAGGGCGTTGAGCGGCATATCGGCGGGGCGTTGAAGCCAGTTCCAGGCCGGGTAGTCGGCGGTGCCGTCAATGCAGTGGAGGCTGTACGCGTGACGGCTCCGGGCCGACCGGTTCGGGTTGCTCCAGTGAGGGAGCAGGCCATGCAGTGCGATCATCGTGCCCGCCTTGACTTCAAGCGCGACAGCGTCGGACGAGTCGGGAGCCGGAAGCGGCGCGTTGCTGAGCTCGTCGAAGATGGTGCCATCGGACGCTGCCGGATCGTCGAGGCGATTGCGCTTGAACAGCTGGCGGAGCGGGCCTCGATGTGTTCCCGGGACAGCCCACAGGCAGCCATTGTCGATGGTGGCGTCTTCGAGCGCGAACCAGAATCCGATGACGCTGAGCGGGTCGGTCCACAAGAAGGTGGCGTCCTGATGAACACTGACCTCGCCACCGATCCGAGGCTGCTTGAAGATGTACATCGACTGCAGCGCACGTGGGTCGGTCATTCCGAGGTCGCGGGCGACCGCACCGAGATCAGGGGTGTAGGCGAACTGGCGGAACTCGTCGTCGGTGTCGTGTTGCGCATGACCAATCTTGTTGATCGACAGCTCTTTGGCCTGGCGGAGCGAACCTGCGTCGTCGAACGCCTCCTCCTCGAAGAAACACCACGTTGACGAACCGCTGCTCAAGAACTCGCTGTTCGAGACGCGTTCCTGTTCGTTGGTCGTGAACACGGATCGCTCCTCGCCCGGTTCCCACGCTGCGACCATTTCGTTGGCGCGAGCCCGCAGCCGGTCGCACGCGTCGGCAGACACGAAGTTGGGCATGACGAGAAATCCGTCAGAGTGGTAGCGGTCGATCTGCTCAGCTGTCAGCACACGGTTGACGCTAGCGCTCACTCCACGCTCGGGTGATGGCGACCTGGACCGGCCGCACGGTGTATGGCGCAGTCTGACCGTTACTCGGTAACGGTAATTTTGGCGACCATGTCAGGGTGCAGCGTGCAGAACAAGCTGTAGGTGCCGGGATCGTCGAAGCTGAGCTCGAAGTTGCTGCCGGGTGTCAGCAGGCCGGAGTCGAAGTCGGCCAGTGCCGGAGCGGCAGGGGTCCCCGCGGTCACCGTGTGAGGCACACCGTCGACGTTGTTGAAAAACAGTGGCTGACCGGCACTTACCGTGAGGTCGCCGCCGTACAGGAAGTCGGCGATCACTGACTGTTTCGCGCCCTGAGGAAAGTCGGACCCCTGGACGAGCCGGCTCTCCAGGATCAGTGCCGGGTCGATGATCGGCTGGATCGACGAGTTCCACATGCCGAACACGCCGAGTTGGTTGTCGAAGTCGTCAGCGACCCAGGCATGCAACATCCAACCGAGGGCTGCGGAGAAGCGACCGCCAGCGTCCTCGCACTCGGACTTGGGCACGAACGTGTCGCGGCCCTCGGCTGCACCGCGGCACAGGTTGTAGTGGATGTGCCAGTTGTCAAGTGGTCCGACGAAGGTCTCGGGATGATCGTTGCCGATGATCTCTGGCGGGATGATGAACGCCGTGCCGACCAGCACGAGCGGTTCGCCGTTCCAAGCGCCGTTCTCGCAGAACCCGAGCGGACCGCCAGGCATGGTGCCGTCGGCCAGGGCATAGAGCAGGATCTCGGGTTCACCGGGGTCGAACCCATTGACGATTGATTCGATCTTGTAGAAGTGCGAGCCCATGTTGGCGGTCTGGGTGCGGTCACTGATGTAGCCCTCGGCACACGCCGTATTCACGTCGCGGTGGGCTTCAGCAAAGGCGTTCAGTTCATCGAGTTGCGCGACGAGCTGGTCGAGTTCGTCGGCCGTCATCTGGAGGTCGTCGGGAATGGCCTCGCCACTCGCAGCGAGTGCCTTCAGTTCTTGACGGGAGCATGTGCGTACTTCGTCTTGGCATCTGACTGCGCCGACGATGGGGCCTTCAACGAGCGAGGGCACGACGCCTTCGGAGTGCTCACGGAAGACGTAACGGGAGTAGCCAGGGGCCCCTCCGGCCTGGAAGGTAAGGCCCTGCGGGAACTGGATGTCGGCGCCCGCCTGGTCGAATGCAGCAGCTTGGGCGATGTACTCGTTGACCTGCTCGATGGTTTGCGCCTCAACCGGGTCGATGGTCGTCGTGGTCTCTATCGACTCTGTGGCCTGCGGCTGCGTGAGGGGTGGAGCAGCGATGGCCGCTTCGGTGGCGGCTGGCTCGGTTGCAGGAGTCGATGCTTCGTCAGCACCGGCCGAGCAGGCCGCAATCATCAGAGCAGCGGCAAGCAATGGAGCGATCGTCTTCATTCTTTGCTGCTTTCGTTGCATGTGGCACACCCCATGTCATTCGCCGTGCCAAGGAAAGACCCGATAGTAGCCTGGGAGCTATGGAACTCACTGTGCTGGGCAACACCGTTCGTCATGCGATCGATCACGTCGAGGTGTTTCCCGCACCGAAGAACATCTCGTCGGTGACCTTCACGAATGATGAACTTTGCTCAATGTGCCCGGTTACCCAGCAACCGGACCTGTCTGATGTCGTGATCGAATACGTGCCGGGAGAGTGGTGCGTTGAGTCGAAGAGCCTCAAGCTGTACCTGTGGGGCTTTCGCGACCGGGCGGTCTTTGCCGAAGCACTCGCCGCAGAGATCGCCGGGGAATTTATGACCACGGCGAAACCTCAGCGCGTCACGGTCACTCTGACGCAGCGGCCACGGGGTGGCATCGAAGTCCGCGCCGTGAGCGAGCTGACCGCCTGAGATTCAGCGGGTCGTCACGTTGCCAGCGATGACCTCGGCACGGAGTTCGTCGAGCTGCCCGCGCAGCGTTTCGGAGATTGCACTGCCCTGTGCGTGGAAGGGCGCGATGTCGACGCCACCGTTCTCGAGTGTGCCGACGAACTGTCCGCCGATCTCTCCGAGGAAGATCGATCGTTCGACCGCCTCAACAATGGCCACGTCGAAGTGCTTGATAACAGAAGTCAGGTACACCGATCCGGCAATGGGGTTTGCTACGAAGAGGTCGTTGTCGATGCCGATGATCCGAACCGGCTCGGGTGCTGCGAGGGCAACGGTCGCCGAGCCGAGCCCGACGTCGCCGGCAACCGGAAAGATCGTGTCCGCTCCCTGTGCGACGAATTCGGTTGCAACCTCCACCCCGACATCAGGGTCGTCAAGGCTGCCGACGAACCGCCCGTTGGACCCGTCCCAGCCGAGAATCTCCACGCTGGTGCCAGCCTCACGGTTGTAGAAAGACACACCCTTGATGAACCCGTCCATCGTCCGTGTGAACGGTTCGATATTGAGACCCGCGTACGTCGCGACGACACCGGTCTTCGTGGTGGCGGCTGCCAGGTATCCCGCGAGGAACGCTGGCTCGGTGGCGTCGAACGTCAGCTCCAGCATGTTGTCGATCCGGCTGGAATAGTCGTAGTCGACGATTGCAAAAAGTTGATCAGCGTGGTTGTTGGCTGCGTCTTCTGCAGCATTGGCAAGGCGCACGCTCGACGCGACGATCAGTGAGCAGCCGTCGACGACGAAGCCATTGAAGCTGGCCGCGTAATCGGCCTCGGTTGCAGGTTCGGCGATGTCGGCAGTCACGCCGAACTGGGCAGCGGCGCGCCGCGCTCCCGCCACGACCGAACGGTTCTGCCGGCTGGTCCGATCAACGTCGAGCACCACGCAGACCGATCCGACAGCGGACGTAGTCGATTCGCCTTCGCCGAGAGTGAGTGTGTTTTCCGCCGAGTTGTCTGTCGCTGATGGAGTTGTCGGGTCGTCATCGAGCTCGGGTGCGCTGTCATCGAGCTCGGGTGCGCTGTCTGGGCTGATCGAACCGGCGCTGTCGGTTGTCGCATCGGTTGTCTCGGTGCCGTCGCTTCCGTCGGTGTTGCAGGCGGTGATGAGAACGCTGGCCGTGATGCAGAGAATGCGCAACTTCGTTGTCGAGATCACGTGCAGGCTTTCTCTTGGCTGGAAGGCGGGCTGGGAACTGGTTGATCGGCATCTCAGAACGGTCGACGCAGACTGTCGCTCGATGCAGCACGGGATGATACCGCGCGTGGTCCAAGCGGTATCGGCAGCACGGTTGAGAGGCCGTGCTGCGCCATGGCTCGGTGCCGACTGTTTGGGTCGTATCCTTGAACCTGTATGTCGATGCGCGAATCAGAATCGAGTTCCAGTGCATCGCAGCTGCTCCTCCGACGGGTCGGAGTTATCTGTGTTCTGCTTGTTGTGGCGTACAGCGGTGTGAAGGCAGTCGTCGAATACTTCGGCGGTGACAGTGCTGATGCTCGCACGGTCGTGAGCCCGTTGAACACGACAGAGACGGCAGGGGACGGGGCGACCACCACGGTTGCTCGCGAGGTGGAAGTTCCCAGCGATGCAGATATCGAGCAGGCAGAAGAAGAGCCGCGGCAAACCGATCCCCCGGTGACTGAAGTTGAAGTCGCGGAGCCGCGCTCCGAGGGTCCGCCGACAGCAGACAACCCGGCCCGCGTGTACATCGTCGGCGATAGCGATGCCGGCACGTTTGGCCCGTACCTGCAGCAACTCGTCGATGGAACGACGGTCGCAACGACACAGCTCAACTACAAGGTGTCGTCAGGCCTCGCCCGGCCCGACTTCTACAACTGGCCGGATGAACTCGCCGCAGCGCTTCCGGCAGTCGACCCGGACATCATCGTTGCCACGTTCGGCGGCAACGATGCGCAGGGTCTGTCTGCGTTCCAAGAGGAATTGCAGTTCGTCGTCGGTGATCCGGTGGCCAACGAAGCCGAGTGGAGCACCGAGTACAAGAAACGCGCGGGCGACGTCATGGATCTCCTCCTCGAGGGTGAGCGGACTGTCATCTGGGTCGGCATTCCCAACGATGACAATCCCGACGTCACCGCTCGCCTCGCCATCCAAGACCGGGCGGCCAAAGCTGCTGCTGACGCACGGCCTGGCGTGACCTTTATTGACACCTGGGCTCGATTCTCCGGCCGCGAGGGCAACTGGGCTGAGTTTGTGATCGACCCTCGTGACGGCGAAGGCAAAGACGTGCGCGCCGACGATGGGTTCCATCTCAATGTGAACGGCGCCGAGATCCTCGCGCTCGACATCGCCCAGGTCGTTCGCGACGACCTCCGCGCCCGCGGCGCCAACATCTGATCCGACGCCGTTCCGCAGCCCAGACCATTTGCAGCCCAGACCATTTGCAGTGTCTTACTGCTGTTGGCCGCGTGCCTGGATTGCAGCCCGTCGTGATTCGACTTGGGCGGGGGAGAAGTGCGTTCGGGCCCACGCCCGACCATCCCGGGCCTCGGTCTCCCACTGGTCGTCATCGGTGGCGATTGCATGGTAGGTGGAACGAATCTGCCGGACGCCGGCCTGCTCGTTGCCGCTGATGTCTCGGGCGAGTTGGCGGGTGAACGGCAGCAGCTCAGCGTGCGCGACGACATGGTTGACGAGGCCGAAGGCGAGTGCTTCGTCAGCCAACATGAAGTTGCCCGTGAAGCTCATCTCCCGGGCGCGCCTGACACCAATCGCCTGCGGGAGGAGCACGGTGAGGCCCCAGCCGGGCATGACGCCCACGCGGGCGTGCGTATCGCCGAACTTGGCGTGTTCGCTCGCCACGAGGAAGTCGCAATTGAGCGCGAGTTCGAAACCGCCCGTGATCGCGACGCCGTTGATCGCGCCAATAATTGGCTTGGTCACATGGGGGAACGGTCCGCGGTCGCGAGAACCGGTGCCGCCGAGGTTGCTGCCAGTTGATCCGAGTTCCTTGAGATCGAGGCCTGCACAGAACGCCGGGTCGGCGCCGGTGAGGATGATCACATCGACATCACCACTGGCCTCGGCCTCGCGCAGCCGATCAGGGAGGAGGCGCAGGACATCACTCGACAGCGCGTTCCGTGCAGCAGGCCGGTTCAACGTGATTGTTGCGATTCGTTCGGAGACGTCGAGTAGAACAAGATCCTCAGCCATTGCTCCATTGTTACCGAGAAACACCGGCGGGCCAGCCACGAAGCAGCCGATCGACGTGGCGTTGTTTTTCAGTCGTTGGGGAGGAAGTCAAGGCTGAGGTCGCCGAGCTTCACCAAGGTCGACGCAATCCAGCCGCCGAGTACACCGAAGTGTTCGTCGAGTAGCGAGTTGGTTCCGTCAGCAACCGTTTCTTCAGCCAACTCGTACAAGCCCTCGTAGTTGATCTCGATTGCATGCTCGGTCGGTGGGGGCGTGGCACTGTCGATGTCGTTGGGGTCCGGGTGGATAACCTCGGCGGTCAAGCCGGAGCGCTCGAGCCGATCGTCTCCGACGAGTGGGCTCTGCTCAGGCACCGTGGCATAGATCTGTTCGGGATCGGCTGGGCGTGCGAGTTGCTGGACCCGAAGCACAATCTCCATCTCGATCGCCGGGCGCTGCTCGAGGACCTCTTCGAGGTACCACTGCCGATATGCGGCCTGGCTCCACGCCGGCCAGTCGAAGGTGATGTGGGCAACGACGCGAGGTGGTTCGCCTTCGCCCGGCAGGCCGTAGCTGGTCTCCCAGGTGAGATCGCCTGACAGGACATCCGACTGGAAATGCTCTTCGAATGCCTGGCGTTCGAGAAAGGCCGACTCGAAGGCATCGCGCAGCGCGCTGATGGCATCGGTGAACACATGATCGAGCATCAGAGGCCAGGCTACGTCGAACGCGACGTTGCCGATTCGTCAATGTGGCGACCGGGCCTGCAGTTCAAGGTGGTCGACGTGCCAAGATCACGAGATGTCCTTCGTTCTCACCGACATTGCCGATCGCGTGGCCACCCTCACGCTGAACAACCCAGACGAGCGGAACACCATGACTGCACCGATGGTCAAGGAGATCGTTGCTGCCATGGACGCGTTCGAAGCTGACGATGGCGTGGGCGCCGTCGTGGTCACCGGGACGCCACCCGCGTTCTGTGCCGGAGCGAACCTCGGCAACCTCGCCGAGGCCACCGGCGAGAGCCTCGGGGTCATCTACGAGGGCTTTTTGCGGATTGCTCGCTCGCCCCTGCCGACGTTGGCAGCGGTCAACGGTGCTGCGGTTGGTGCCGGTATGAACCTGGCGCTCGGTTGCGACGTTCGTATCTGCGCGGATCGCGCCAAGCTCGACACCCGCTTCTTGCAACTCGGCATTCACCCTGGTGGCGGACACACGTGGATGTTCCGCCGCATCGCTGGCCCGCAGGCTGCAATGGCCGCAGTGATCTACGGCCAGGTACTCGACGGAAAGGAAGCAGAACGAGTCGGCCTCGCCTACAAGTCAGTGCCGGCCGATGATCTGCTCGAGTACGCGCATGAGTTTGCTGCCAAGGCTGCATCGGCGCCGCGCCAGCTCGCGATCGAGGCGAAGCAAACCATCCTCGACATGGCTGACGTTCAAAATCATCCGGATGCTGTTGCACGTGAGCTCATCCCGCAGCTCTGGAGCACCAAGCAGCCGTGGTTCGCCGAGCGTCTCGCCGCACTCCAGGCGCATATCTCAAAGAAGTGAGTTGACGCGCTCCCGAGCGCTCCGGTACATCTCGTCGTCATCGACCCAGTTCGGGTCGAATGCGGCACGATCGAGCAGTTCAGCGAGGTCGTTGGCTGCGCCAGCCGCGTGAGTCGTGTCGCTGAATGTTGCAGCGCGCAACGGATTGGTCGTTGCCGACGGGGGAGTCATTGCACTGAAGCGATCTTGGAGCACGCCCCAGCGGCCGCGTCGCCGGCGACGGATCAGGTTGGCAACGGAGCGAATGGTGCCAAAAGTAAGTAGGGCGAGCCCGGCGAGCAGGCCGATCTCGACTGGGCGGGACGCGACTCCGCTGATCGCAGCACCGATCAAGTCGCCACCGACAGTTCCGGGGTTCGCGTCTCCGGCGAATGGCACCACAGCGGTCGGGTCGAACGATTCCCAACCAGTCTCAGGGAACCAGACTTCGACCCAGGCATGTGCGTCGCTGGCCTTGACCTCGAAGACTCCAGAGACCCGATTGCGATCGCCTGGGACGTAGCCCGTGGCGATCCGAGCAGGGACGCCTTGGCTTCGCAGCATGACGGCGAGGCTCGACGCGATCTGTTCGCAGAACCCGAGTTGGGACTCGAAGAGAAAGTTGTCGACGGCATCAGTGCCCAGCGCGGGAACGGGGGCGTTGAGGTCGTAACCCGTGTTCTCGCCAAGCCACTGCTGGTACCGCAGAATCGTCTGGTACGTCGAGTCACCCGGCTGGCGGAGCGTGGCGGCGAGGTCGAGAGTCCGCTGGGTCGTCGATTCGGGAAGTGCGAGGTAGGGAGCCAGCCGCGCCTGCAACTCGGGATTGTCGATGTCAGCGAAGGTCGTAGCGATATCGCCTTGGCTTTGGAGGAGGTCGGGGGTCACCTGAACCCGCTGCGACACGACGGTGTACACGGAGCCTTTGTTCAGCGTCACGTTGGAGCGCATCGATCCATCGGGGCGTGTCCAGACCGAGCCATCGAAGGTGAGCACGTCGGGGCGTGACGCGGCGAAGACGACATTCGGCAGGTCAGACTCGATGTAGTAGGTCTGAATGAACTCGTCGGTCTCGATGCGTGCAGTCGGGCGCGGCAGGTCGCCAAGCGTTGCGGGAACCTCGATTCGCGGACCGACTCGTCTCGTTCCTTCTTCCGGGGATACCGACCAGGTTCGTCCATCGAATTCGGTGAAGGTCTGGCCGCGCCAGAACGCCGGCTCCGCAGCCCGCACCCGCATCACGAGCTCGTCGCCGAGGTCGCCACGGACGCTGGTGTCGAGTGTGTTGGAGAAGCCTGGATAACCGCCGACCTGGCCGAGCGAACCGCGGCGGTCGGTGCTTGTTGCAGCCGAGTTGCCGTCGGGGCCAGCCAAAGCTCCAGGGGTAGCAGCCGACGGGGCATCGTTCGACAGTGCAGGGAGGCCGAGGCGTGCAGGGCCGTCAGGGACAGGTACGACGCTGAGGACAGCGATGGTCACGAACCCCGCCGCGCCCGCAAGCGCGATGCTCTTCGCCAAACGCCGGTTGGAAACGCGTTGTCTGCGATGCTTGTCGTCCGCCGAAGGCGTGGTGATACGAGTCGATGTCCGGACCGCAATGACGATCACGACTGCCCACGCGGCGAGCCACCAGCCGACGTTGCCGTCGACACGGAGGCCGGCGGCATAGGCGACAATGACGCCGGCGATGGCCTGATGGACTCGTTGCGTTCGCTGATCAATGACCTCGAGTCCGTGGACGATCAGCAGCAGCATCAACAGGTCCGGCATCGGACCGCGCATCGCGGCCAGGAGACCACTGACGCCGCCGACCGTTGAGGCCACGTAGGCGAGTGCGCCGAAAGTCGCAGTACCGACACCGATCCGGAGTCGCCAGGGCTTGACGGAATCGGAGCCAGTTCCGAACTTCAGTGAGGAGGCGACGCCGAGCGCAAGGCCGAGTGCAATCGGGCCCAGCGTTGCTGGTCCGGATCCGAGTGCCCCGAGCAGCATGCCGATAGCGATGAGTGAGCTACAGGCAGTTGCGATGCGGCTGACCGGGTCGAGCGCTCGAGGTACTTCGTGCTGGGTTCGGAGCCGGAGGGCGCGGCGGTACCAGGGCGGCGGTACGTCCTGTGGCACGCGCGCCGCCCCGATTGCGTGGGCTGCGAACGAGCGTGCCTCGGTCGTGTCGTGCAGGATGCGAGTGGAGGCCGGTGTGACGATCGCGACTTCGTGTCCGAGTCGGATGCCTTCGAAGGCGGTGAAGAGCAAGCGGGACGCCGTTGCTTCGTCAATTGTCTCGCTAGGTAGTGCAATTGTCCAGCGTTCCTCGCTGCTTGACGCGCGGTCGTGCACGATGAGGGTTCGGCTGCGCAGACTCGATGACCAGTGCACCGAGCTGTCGCCCTCGCCTTCGCGCCACGGCCGGACGCCGTCGACGTCGCCAGCTGTCCTCCCGCCTGCCGCAGAACGCTCACCAGCATCTCTCGACGTCGCAGCAGTGATCTCCAGCATGGGCCCGTCCGGCACTGGCGCAACGGCGATGGGGTCGATGTCGACTGTCAACCTGCGGCGAGTCCAGAACAAGCCGGGAGCGCCGGTGGTAATCACCTCGATGCTGAGGTCGCTGACAATGCCCGGAGTCGGAAAGAGTGCAGAAACATCGGCGTGGCCAGCGTCGTCAAAGCCGCTGCGGTCACACCGGACGATCTCGGCATCGCCGGAGAGGATCCGGACAACGACGTCGCCGTTCGTTGGCAGCCCATCGATCGAGAGATCGGCAGTCACCGGTGTATCGACGTCGACGGTTCCAGCGGCGCGTAGTTGCGCTGAAGCCACCGACCGCGTGCTGAGCAGGCTACTGAGTGCAGTCGAGGCCAACGCCACGAAACCGGCAGCGAGAAGGAGAACGACGGCTGCTGCTCCAGTCAGTCGAGCGATTGCCAAACCGACGAACCATGCGCTGACAAACGCAAACGTTCCGACCGAACTGCCCGCGGGCCGTAGACGACCCAGTGCCGTCAAATCCATCAGACCGTTGGGGGTGGAACGGCTGCGAGGCACTCAGTCATGAGCGCCCGTCCAGTGTCGAGCGACGAGTTCGCGTCGGCCAACACGATGCGATGCGCAAGGGCAGGAACGGCGAGCGCAGCGATGTCGTCAGATATCACATAGGTGCGGCCCTGCATCGCGGCGCGAGCCCGGGCCAGAGCGAGCAGTAACACGCCACCGCGGGTCGATGCTCCGAGCCTGATCGCTGGATGTCGACGAGTCGCGTCGAGCAACGCGACGACGTACTCCGCAAGCGCATCGGCCACGTGGACGCACGAGACAAACGACTGCACACGCGTGAGTTCGTCGAGGCTGACAACTGGTCGAACGGCGTCGAGCATGGTGCGGCCCTGGCGGCCTGCGAGAACGTCGATCTCGGAGGCGGTCGGTGCACGTCCCGGTGTGACCACAGCGGCGAAACGATCGAGCGAACCCTCACTGAGGCGCACCGTTCCTGCGATGTCGAGCGGGTTCTGCGTGGCGACCAGCATGAACGGATCTGGGAGCGGGTGGCTCACCCCGTCGATAGAGACCTGTGCCTCTTCGGTGAGCTCGAGCAGCGCCGATTGAGTGCGCGGCGGCGTCCGGTTCAGTTCGTCGAACACGACGAGATTGGCAAAGACGGGTCCAGGACGGAACACGAGCGAAGTCATTGTCCCGGCGGGGTTAATGGAGCAGGGCACCATCGAGCCGGTGACGTCGCCGGGAAGTAAGTCGGAGGTGCCTTGGATTCGGCGGAACGAGCCGCCTACTGAGCGAGCAATCACCTGTGCGAGCAGTGTCTTGCCGACACCGGGGATGTCTTCGATGAGGAGGTGGCCTCTGGCGAGCAACGTGGCAACGGCGACATCGACGACGGCTGCCTTGCCGGCGATGACGGAGTTGATCGAGGCAGTGAGGCGGCTGGCCATGTCTGCTGCGGTGTCAGCGTTCATCACCGTTCCAGCAGCATCGCCAGCACCATGGTCATGGGTTGCCGTCGCAGGCGGGCGCTCGTCGGTGGTCCGTGGCGGCGGGAGGGAGTTCACCCTATTTGAATCGGCACATCGCGCCAGTTCTTGACCTAAATATGGTGAGAAGTTGCGAGAGTGCAGACTTGTTCACGGCGGTGCGGCAATCGCGCAGAACCGTTACACGGATTCTCAAATGCGACGAATGGCTTGCACTATCGTGATGAAGGCAAGCAACCGAAACCACAGCGCTGCGAAGCTACCGAATCGTTGGTGAACACCAGCGAAACGGCAGTGAAACGGCGGAAAGCAGGAGGTAGCAATGAGCCAACGTAACCGGGATATTGACGTTCCGATGCAAGTCAAGCAAGAGGTTCGAGCGCACGCTCACTCAGAGCGACATCGGGTCCATGTGGAACTGCAGCACGCTGCGAAGGAGATTTCCGGCGGAATCGACCCCGCCGATATCCATGAGCCGGGTGCGGCATGGAAGCCAATGCACCACCACGATTCAGAGGTGGCCAAGAACAAGCTGGCCAAGCGCTCTGCAACCAAACGTCACTGGAAGACCAAAATGTGGAAGCGCCGCACTGCGATGCGACAAGATCGCGCTGCTGCAATCCGCGAAGCTCGCGACAACGCCGGCCTCGTTACTTACTGACGTCACAGCCCGTCGATGAGCTGATCAACCCAACCAGGTGTTGGTCAGCTCATCGCCGCGGGTGTGCCATTCTTCGACGGTAATCCCGTAGCGAATGTGATCTTCCCATTCGCCGTTGATCTCAAGGTATCGCTGGGCGATTCCCTCGTCACGGATTGCCAGCTTCTCCATCACGCGACGGCTATTGGCATTGCGCGGCACGATGCAGATTTCAATGCGATGCAGACCGAGTGTTTCGAACGCATAGCAAATCAAGGCTAAGACACCCTCGGCCACGTACCCGTTTCCGGCGTGGCGCTGATCGACCCAGTAGCCAATGGTGCCGGACTGCATCGCACCTCGGATGACGTTGTTCAAGTTCACTTCACCAACGATCTGATCACCGATGAACAGACCGAACTGATAGGCGACACCGACCGTCCGGTCGCGGTCGCGTTGAGCACAGCGGGCACTGAATGCTGACCGCTCGACGGTGGGGTCAGGCAGGTTCGGGTTGCGTTGTGGTTCCCACACGGTGAGCCATTGCTCGTTGTGCGCTCGGACTTCACTCCACGCACGGAAGTCACCAGCAGCGAGTGGTCGCATCACAATTCGACGGCCGTGCAGGCGGGTGGGCGCAGACATGCGCGACGGATGTCTCAATGGCATGTCGAAGGTGCCTCGTCGTGAATCTGCATGACGTCGTGAATGGCCAGGCGGCTCAGGTCCAAGCGTCGCATGATGGCCAGCACGATGCACAGCGTGCCGATGATCGTGTCGACATGGCTGGACGCGAGCCCGGGGTTATGTAACCGTTCGGCTCGTGGCTCGGCGACCAGCGTCCGGAACACCTCGTCGGCATCAGCCCGCTGAAGGTGGTAACCGGTCGGAACGTGCTCGTTGCCAAGTTCGACGCGAGCGAGGCTGGCGGCATGGGGGCCGGTTGCTGTTACTGATGGCGCGGCCAGAACCGATGGCGCCATCACGATGATGTCATCGAAATAGTCGTGCACGAAACCGAGTGCATTTGTGAGGTGCGAGGGAGACGGCTTGTCACGCTGTTCCAGCACGCCATCGAACAGAGACTGCGGTCCGAGGGGAATTGTCCACTCGCCGCCACCGATCATCGAGATGTCGACCCGGTCGTCGCTGATTGCCAGAAAGAGTGCACCAGGAGTCATGGTGCAACTTCTTCGACGTGCGGTGCTGGCGGCTGCAAGCCATCGAGCACGCCTCGGTCGTTGCCGAGCCGGGCGAGTGTCCATTCGGCGACCACGTCGTTGCCTCCGGCGAGTAGATGGGCCACATGAGCGTGCAGGCACTTGACGCCCTTGCGGGTGCCGCCGACGCCGCCGGACGGACGAGGTCCAACATGATCTATTGGAATCTTTGAGTCGCGTTCGGCCTCGTAAGCCGCATGTGCAGCAGCAATTTCGGCCGGATCGAGATCGGCTTCAGACCGGCGGACACCGCCGGCTGCTTCGATCCGACTCACGGCCTGCACCAAGCTGGTACCGACGAGGTAGTAGCGGGTTGGCATCGGCGTGCCGTCACCGAGGAACGGGGCGTTGCGAACAACAACCGGATCACCTTCGGCACTGCGGACGACCACGTCGAAGGCGCCTCGCGGTGGGCGCCCGATTAGCTCCTCGACGCGAGTTCGGTCGTCCATTAGCTCCGTCGGCTACGGAGGAGCAGCAAGATGAGCAACAGCACCGCAACCGCGGGTGCGGCACGCTTGGCGATCGACGAACCCCCCATTTCCATGAGGTCGATTGCTTCGGCAGCAGGGCCGTCGATTTTGCGGACAGTCGGCTTGGACGGTGCAGTGCCGGACGGCACATCCGGGGCTGGGGCATCGGGCACGCTCGGCGCACTGGCTGGCGGAGCTTCGACGCCGTCGGCATCGATCATCTCGTTGAGGTTCTGTGCGAACTGGTCGATCAGCTTGGCGCTGACGTCGCCGAGAATGCCGCGGCCGAATTGCGCGATCTTGCCGGTGATATGGAGATCGGTCGTGACGGTGACCTTTGTACTGGTCGGCGAGATGCTTTCGGCCTGCGCTGCGATGTCGGCGGACGCGTTGCCGCGGCCCTTCGTGTCGCGCCCCTTGCCGTTGAGCTTGCAGCTGTAGTTGGCGTCGTCGCGCTCAAGAAAGAATGCTTCGCCCTTGAACTCGGTGGAGATGGCCCCGAGTTTCACCTTCACGTTGCCGGCGTACATTTCGCCGTCGCCGGTCTGGCGAATCTCGGTCAGTTGCGCACCGGGGAGGCACGGAGCGATGCGCTCGACATTGGTGATGATGGGCCACGCCTCGTCGATTGGACGATTGACGGTGAATTCATTGATCAGTTGCTCTGCCATCGGTGCAGGTCCTCCAAGGTGTCGATGTCTGCTGACAAACCATTGCACGATACTTCGGTGACAAGTTCGGGGTGACGCTGCATGAGTGTGCGAGCCCCGACGTCACCATCGTGCGGCAGTTGATCCCACACGTCTGCATGGAGTCGAACCGGGTTGCCGCGTTGCCCATCGTACGTGGCAACGGTGATGGGCCCCAACCCCGCTGCCACAGCGCGCCACGCGTCGGCCGTGATGAACGGCTGATCGGCAAGGCCGATGACCATAGCTTCAGCGCCGATTTGCCTCGCTGCATCAATGGCGACCTGGACAGATGTGCTCTGTCCGTCAGCCCACATTGGATTGTGGTACGTGCTGACGCTTGGGACTGCGAGGTACTTCGCGACTGACGGGTTCGCTGCCAGGTCGTAGCGGGTCAGGGCCCCGGTGATGATGACGATCTGACCGATCTGGGCGTCAATAAGGTTGCAAAGCGACCGCTCGATCACCGTATTGCCGTGTGAATCGAGCTCGGCGAGAAGTTTGTGCTGCACATCTACGAAGCGCGAGCCGGCTCCGGCGGCGAGGAGTACGGCGACCGTCGATGGCCGCGTTGAGCCTGCTTGCTCCGGATTTTCGGTCGCCATATCGAGATTCTGACACAAATACCATTCCTGTCATTCATGACGTTTAAATGACAAGAGTGCCTCAAGAGTGGTGCAGTATGACGGTTTGATGACGATATGTTACTGTTTCGTCACGACGGACCGACTGATCGACACATCGATCGGCACACCCGGCCAGGGACTTGCAGACATGACTCACCTCACCTTCTCGACTCGCTTGCGCGGCACTGCCAAACTCGGCCTTGCTGCAGCGATTGCCACCATGGCAACTATCGCCCTGAGCGGCACGGCCTCAGCCCAGCAGGCCGAACTCCCGGTTAACGCCCTCGCTCCGGAGATCACTACCGAAGCCGACCTGGCGGTCGCGGCCTACGAGACGTTCGCGGCCTCCGAGGATCTCGCTGACTACCTCGTCTACGCCACGCACCGGACGGCAACAGCGCGATTGGCTGCTCGCGAGCTGGGGTATGACGAATTTGCCATGATCGACTCGTGGAAGAACAGCACACTTGATCATCAGCGCGCCGTGCTCGCCGCGATGACACAGATTGGTGTGCCGTACCGGACCAACACCAGCATCGAAGACAAAGGGTTTGACTGCTCTGGCCTCACGTCGTACGCCTGGCAGGAATCTGGCGTCGAACTGCACCGGATCAGCGGTGCGCAGATCAGGAACGCGACCAAAGTCGATCGTACGTCTGCCATGGCTGGCGACCTCGTCTACTACCCGGGTCACGTGATGATGTACCTCGGTGTCGACGATGCTGTCGTGCATTCGGTGAACACCGGCCGCACGGTCGAGATCGACACGATCTCGCAGCGGAGCGTCAATCGGGTCACCTTTGGCGACCCTTCGGCCTGACCGATTTACGCTGCCAACGTGCGCAGCGAGCTAACGCCGACCCAGCTGCCGAGAGCTGACCTCGTTGTCGCGATCGATGTCGGCGGAATGTCAATCAAGCAAGGCCTCGTCGTCTGCAGTGATGGAGGCGCTCCGACTGTCGAGTCGTTGCCGGCTAAGTCCATCGATGCGACTGCGTCAGCCGATGTACTGCTGGCCGGTTTGCGCAGCGCCATTGATCCGACACGACCTTGGCGGCGGTGGTTGCCCTGTGAGCATTCGGTTGGGATCCGGTTCAGCTGTGGATGTCACCCGAGCTGTCGCGCAGGCTCGGTACGTTACGGTTGGTGCGCCGTGCAATGATCTCGGCACAGATGCTGACGGCGGTCTCTTCCGGCGTGCGCGCTCCGATGTCGAGGCCGATCGGTGACATCAAGCGATCGAGGTCGCGAGCATCGACGACGCCCACTTCGGCGAGCCGCTCCATCCGCTTTGCGTGCGTTTTTCGACTGCCCATGACGCCGATGTATCCGACACGCGTCGCCAATGCGCCCTGCACAGCTGGCACGTCGAACTTGGGGTCATGCGTGAGGATGCACACGGCATCTCTCGGGCCCAGTTCGGCGCCGTGCTCGTCGAATACCGGCGTTGGCCAGGTGACCTTGACCTCGTCGGCCATCGGGAAACGCCGACGGGTGGCAAAGACCTCGCGGGCGTCGCAGACCGTGACGCGGTAGCCGAGGATCTTGGCGACCCGGGCGAGTGCCGCGGTGAAGTCAACCGCACCGAAGATCCACATCTGCGGTGGCAGCGCATGCGACTCGATGAAGACCCTGACCGTCGGTTGATCAATCAGGTCTTCGGGCGTGATCTGACCCTGGGGGCCGTAGCTCCGCACGCCGGAAGTGGCAGCCTCGAGTTCGGCGAGGGCGTCGCGCCCGACCACCCGATCGAGTTCGGGATGGCCGAGCGACCCAACCGGGTCACCCTGTGGCTTTACGAGCAGCTTCGCGCCGATGTTGGGGCCCTCGATCACCGTTGCCAGCGCAACCGGGGACTCTGCCCGCAGGAGCGCCTCGTACTGCTCGAAGATGCTCACCAGTTGAGTTCCTCGATGAACAGGTGGATGGTGCCTCCGCAGGTGAGTCCGACGGCGAACGCGTCGTCGTCCGAGTAGCCGAATGTGGTGATGCCAGGCTTTTCGGTTCCGTCGAGAATCGCCAGAGCCTGGCCGACGACTGCACCCTCGACGCAGCCGCCGCTGACGCTGCCGGCGACTTCGCCCGAAGCCGTTACCGCCATCGCTGCGCCGGGATCACGTGGGCCCGATCCTTCGATGTCGACCACGCGGGCCACGGCCACGCGTTCGCCAGCCGCACGCCATCGAGCGATGTCTTCGATCAGGTCTTTCATACGGTTCTCCCTGTCATTCTCTTGCTCATCTTCTTGCTCACGGCAGGCTGATTACATTGGCAAGTTCTTGCATGGCGGCCACCGAATGGCCTTCGACGAAGTTGTCAACATAGGGCAGGGCCGCTGCCATTCCCCGGGCCAGCGGAGCGTAACCCGGCGTGACCTTCAGCGGGTTAACCCAGACGAGGCGATGTGTGACGCGCTGGAGACGTTCCATCTGCTTGGCGAGCTCGTCGGGATCGCCGCGATCCCAACCATCCGACAGGATGACCACGATCGAGTTGCGAGCAAGGCCGCGCACGCCCCATTCGTCGTTGAACTGGCGCAGGCCAACACCGAGCTTGGTGCCGCCACTCCAGTCGAGCACCCGCTGGCCGGCCTCGTGGAGCGCGACATCGGGGTCACGGCTGTTCAGCTCGCGAGTGATTCGGGTGAGCCGTGTTCCAAGCGCGAATGCTTCGACCTTCTGGCGGCCTGCGACGGCTGCGTGGACGAAGCGCAGCAGTGCACGGGCGTACGGTTCCATCGAACCGCTCACATCGAGAACGAGAACCAGGCGCCGGAGTCGTTCGGTGGGTGCTCGAAAATGGCGCTCGATCGGCTCGCCGCCGGCTTGGAGTGATGCACGAACCGTGCGTCGAATGTCCGGCCGAGGTGTGGCTCGTCGGGCAGGGCCGAGGCGCAGCGATCTGCGGGGCGACCCGACCAACTTCAGGCTGCTCATCATTTCTTGCGCAAGTACGAGTTCGTCGGGCGAGTATTCGGCGAAGTCTTTGTTGCGCAAGATCTCGGTGGTGGAGAAACGCAGCTCGACCGTCTCCTCGTCGTCACCCTCGGAAACATCGGCGCCGTCGTCGGCGCCGTCTTCCTCATCGGTATCGATGGCAATGGTGATCGAGAGCGGATCTTCCTCGTGCACATCTTCGCCGGCGCTGCGCCGGTGCTCGAAGAACACAGCAAAGGCCTTGTCGTAAATCGCGATGTCTTCGGGCCGCTGAACCAGCGTCGACATGCCTGACCAGTACGTGCCGGCGCGGTCGTCAAGCCCAACGACACAGAGGGCGCTTGCGAAGGTGTGGGTGCTGCTGGTCGGCACGCGGAGCCCAGCGCCACGCAGCACTCGGCTGAAAGCAACGGCAATCTCGGCTGGCTCGGTTGCCAGTTCAATCGTTGCACCAGGCACGTTGGCCGCGATTGCTGCGTTGGCAGCAGCAGAGCTCGGTCGCCCGGTCGGTCGGGGCAGGGCAAGATCAGCCATCAGGCGTGCAGCAGGCCCTTTTCGATTGCCTGTTTGACGATTTCACCGATGCCGTGCTGCTCGACCCGCTGGTGGTCCTCGCGATACTTGAGGACTGTGCCGAGGGTGTGTTCGACAACCGAGTCGTCAAGCTGCTTCGCGCCAAGGCGGCCGAGGGCCGTTGCCCAATCGATTGTTTCGGCTACGCCGGGGGGCTTGTAGAGGTTAAGGCCGCGCAGGCCTTCGACGGCGGCAGCGACCTGCTTCGCGAGCACATCGTCGACGTCGGGCACACGCAACTTGACGATTGCGACTTCTCGATCGAAGCCGGGGTGCTCGACCCAGTGGTAGAGGCAGCGTCGCTTCAGTGCGTCATGAACGTCACGGGTGCGGTTCGAGGTCAACACAACCAGCGGTGGCCGATCGGTCGTAAACACGCCGACCTCGGGCACGGTGACTTGGAAATCGGAGAGGATCTCCAACAGGTACGCCTCAAACTCGTCGTCTGCTCTGTCGACCTCGTCGATGAGGAGCACCGGTGGCGGGCCCTCAGTCGGCTCAATCGCCCGCAGCAGCGCGCGCTTGATGAGAAACCGTTCGCCGTACAGCTCAGCCTCGAGCGCGTCGGCGGTCGTCGACTGCGATTCGCCGGTTGCCTCGGTCGCCCGGAGGTGCAGGAGCTGCTTGGCGTAGTCCCAGTCGTAGACCGCTTGTGAGGCGTCGATTCCCTCGTAGCACTGGAGGCGTATCAATTCGCCTCCAGTTGCCTTGGCAAGGCTTTTGGCGAGCTCAGTCTTGCCGACTCCGGCTTCGCCTTCGAGCAGGAGTGGCCTATGGAGCGTCATGGCGAGGAAGACCGATGTGGCGATCCCCTCGTCGGGGAGATACCCCTGAGCAGAGAGAGCGGTGCTGACGTCGGCCGGGGTCACCGGGCAAACGATAGCGGAGCCCTCAACCGGCCCCTGACCTGGCGAGTCACTCCGGTTTGAACTGGGCTGGCGTCGAACTGGGGATAGCACGCAGCGGATTCCGCAGCGGTGCGTCCCGAGTTACCCGTGTTACTGCACCGGACTCGCTCCCAATGCGATGTGGCGGTGGCAGACTTCGTCGATGGTCGACGTTCGGGTGTACTCGCCGGACGCGAGCCAGGTGGAACTGCGAGTTCTCGATGGCGCCATGGTCCCACTCGAACGGGGTGGAAGCGATTGGGTCGGCTCGGTGCAGGCCAATGCTCGATACCAGATTGTCGTCGACGGCGGGCCTGCTCTGGTTGATCCGTGCGCTACTGAGGTGTGGTTCGGTCCGACTCACACGCGCTACCAGCACGACGCCTGGGCCGTCGCATCTGCGTGGCCAGCGGCCCGGCCGCAACGGCGGACAGGCCGGCCGCTGATCGTGTCCGAAGCACATGTCCGGGGAATGACGAAACTACGCGATCGGCCTGATGCTGGCACCCTTGCTGCGCTTGCTGATGAGCTGCCTCGACTCAGGGCGCTCGGTGTGTCGGTGCTCGAACTGCTTCCCGTCCACCAGTTCGATCCGGCAGAACCGAATTACTGGGGATACATGCCGCTTGCTTTTGGCGCGATCCACCGGAACTACGCGCGTTCCGCTGCACCGGCGAACGAGCTCGCTGACCTCGTGTCGGCGGCCCACGACGTCGACATTGAGGTTTGGCTCGACGTCGTGCTGAATCACACGACGGAAGAGGATCGAGCGGGTCCGACCTACAACCTGCGTGGCCTCGCCGACCGGGAGTACTACGTGGTCAACGACGACGGCAGCTACGTCAACGACGCCGGTTGTGGCAACATCATCGACGCCGCGTCACCCGTTGCCCAGGACTTACTACTCACGTCGCTCAACCGGCTAGCAGATCTCGGCGTCGACGGATTTAGGTTCGACCTGGCAGCAGTGCTTGCCCGCAACCCTGCATTCGTTCGGTCGATCGGCGACTGGGCCGAACAGCGCGCAGTTCGCCTGATTGCTGAGCCGTGGGATCTTGCCCGTTACCTCGCCGGTCGCGACTTCCCTGACGCACGGTGGGCGCAGTGGAACGACAAGTTCCGTGACGACATGCGCGGCTTTCTGCGCGGCGAAGGTGGTCTCGTCGGCGCGGTGATCCAACGGGTGCAGGGCAGCCCCGACCTGTTCGATACGCCTGGGTCGTCGATCAACATGCTCACCGCCCATGACGGGTTCACGCTGCACGACCTGTTTGCGTACGACCGGAAGCACAACGATGCCAACGGCTGGAACGGCACTGATGGCACCGATGACAACCGGTCGTGGAACTGCGGCTGGGAGGGCGAGGTCGACGCTCCGGACGGTGTGCTCGTGTTGCGTCGACGCCAGATGCGTAACGCCATGTGCTTGCTGATGCTCAGCCAAGGCACACCGATGCTCGTTGCGGGCGATGAGTTCGCTCGAACGCAGCACGGCAACAACAACCCCTACAACCAGGACAACGAGACATCTTGGATCGACTGGGAACGTAGAGATTTGTTCGCCGATCACGAGCAGTTCGTGCATCACCTGATCGCGTTCCGCGCACAGCATCATGTTCTGACGCAACCGGAGTCGTGGGGACGCGCCGTCGAATGGTTCGGTGCGGTCGGCGCTGCGGACCTCGGCGCACACTCGCGTTCGATTGCCTGGCATATCGGCGATCTCTACGTGATGGCAAACATGTGGTGGGAGGCGCTCGACTTCGCAGTGCAGGTTCCCGGCGCGTGGCAGATTGCGCTGGACACCGCGGACGAGCAGGGATTTGTTGGACCGGATCAGGCCGTCGGCAGGTCCCTCCGGGTGGGGCCTCGATCGGTCGTTGTCCTCACGCGGGCTGCCTGACCCGGCTGCCTGACCGGGGGAGGGGCGTGACCAGCCGGGCCCGTTCTGTTTTTCCTTGGTGGGATGGTTGCGCGAGAATATCGACATGATCACAGGTGTGAGTCAGAACGTCGGGCAGTTGTTGACCAAACGGGCGTACCGCGATCCGGACGTCGAGGCGATCTTCGAACCGTCGAGCGATCGCCGCTTCTCGTTTAGGGAACTGAACAGCCGGTCGAACCAGGTCGCCAATGCGCTCACGGATTCAGGCGTTTCGCTCGGTGATCGCGTCGGTCTACTGCTGATGAACGGCGTCGAGTTCGTCGAGTCGTTCTTCGCAGCGGGCAAAGTCGGCGCGGTCAACGTGCCGCTCAACTGGCGCCTCGTCGCCGATGAACTCGAGTTCATTCTCCACGATGCCGGTGCCACGGTGCTGATCTACGGCTCGGACTTTGCCGAGATCGCAGCCGAGCTGCGCAGTCGCGGTGACAAGACCGCGATCTCGACCTGGATCCAGGTCGGAGGCGAAGCAACCGACGGCGTGGCTGACTACGACGAGTGGATAGGTGCGGCATCTGCTGACGAGCCCGCTCCCGTCGGCGTCGGTGACGACCTGGTCTTCATCATGTACACCAGTGGCACCACAGGATTGCCGAAGGGTGTCATGCACTCGCATGACACGGTGCTCTGGTCGATCCTGACGGCCGTTGCGACCGCCGATTTCCAGGCAGGCGACAAGTACCTGATCTCGTTGCCGATGTTCCACGTCGGTGCTCTCAATCCCGTGCTCTGTTGCATCTATGGCGGCTGCTCGGTCACGATCCTGAAATCGTTCGACCCATTGCAATCGTGGGAACTGATTCGCGACGAGAAGATCACGATCACCCTGATGGTGCCCGTGATGCTGCAGTACATGCTTGCTGTGCGGAACCCGGACGAACACGACGCCAGCACGTTGCGTTGGGTGATGAGTGGTGCTGCACCGGTCGCCAAAACCTTGATCGAACAGTACGACGCACTCGGTATCGAGATTCACCAGGTTTACGGACTGACCGAGACCGGCGGTCCCGCCTGTCTCATCAGTTCAGCCGATGCAATCGCCCGTGCCGGCTCGACCGGCAAGGCGTTTTACTTCACCGAGGTCAAGGTCGTCAACGAAGACGGTGCCGACTGCGGGCCTGACGAGTCGGGCGAAGTGTTGGTGAAGGGCCCGAACGTGATGGTCGGTTACTGGAACCGCCCGGAGGCCACCGCTGAGGCTGTCATCGATGGGTGGTTGCACACGGGCGATGTGGCGACCATCGACGAGGACGGCTTCGTGACGATCGTCGACCGGGTCAAGGACATGTTGATTTCCGGTGGCGAGAACGTTTATCCCGCCGAAATCGAAAGCGTCTTGCTCGCACACGACAAGATTGCTGATGTCGGCGTGATTGGGATCCCGTCGGAGAAGTGGGGCGAGTCGCCGCTCGCTGCAATCGTGCCGGCAGACGACTCGCTGACGGTCGAAGAAGTGATCGAGTTCTGTAAGGGCAAGCTTGCTCCGTTCAAGTCAGTCAAGGCCGTCGAGTTCGTGACCGAATTGCCCCGCAACCCGAGCGGCAAGATCCTCAAGCGCGAGCTGCGTGACCAGTTCGCTCACCTCCGCGCTGACTGACGACTCGGTTCTGTACCGGCCTGCGCGTCCGATACTGGCTACGGTCGGCGTATGGATTTGGGAATTGCTGGACGTCGGGCGGCTGTTGCTGCAGGATCATCGGGGCTGGGCCTTGGCAGTGCAAAGGCGTTGGCGGCCGAAGGTGTCCACGTCGCGATCTGTGGTCGAGACGAAGCAAGCTTGGAGGCTGCTGCGGCGGCCGTTGGCCACGGCTGTGTTCCGATTGTCGCTGACGTGTCGACGGTTGACGGTGCTGCCGGATTCGTCGACGCTGCACGGGTTGCGCTCGGAGGCGTCGACATCCTTATTTCCAATGCGGGTGGTCCGCCCCCTGGCAACTTCAAGTCGACGCCCGTCGATGCGTATCAGGCGGCACTCGACCTCAACCTGCTGTCGGTCGTTGCGATGTGTAAGGCAGCGGTCCCGGCAATGCAGCAACAACGGTGGGGTCGCGTCGTCGCGATCACCTCGCTGTCGGTGCGCCAGCCGATGCCGCAGCTGATCTTGTCGAACACGGCACGGGCAGGCGCCACGGCGTTCTTGAAGACACTGGCTTCCGAAGTTGCTGAAGACGGCGTCACTGTCAACACGGTGCAGCCCGGTGTTCATCGCACGCCCCGTCTCGATGCGCTCTATACGCCAGATCAGATGGATCAGATGCGAATGGGTAACGCCGATGATTTCGGTGCTCATGTCGCTTTTCTTTGCGGTGTGCAGGCAACGTTCACGAGCGGCGTGCATCTGCAGATCGACGGCGGTGCCTACGCCGGCCTGCTCTAGTCGGCAGATGGTGCGCCTGGCGATGTCAGGGACTCGTCGCGGCGACCGCCTCGATGTTGGCGCTGGGACCAGGGAGTTCGTCTGCGGACCTCTGCCCGAGGCGGGCGTCGATGCGGTTCCACAGGAGGAACGAACCCCCGACGACGAGCCAACCAGCGATGGCATCAATGAAGTAGTGCTCGGCGAAGTACGCGAGCGCCACGGCCATCGTCAATGGGTATAGCAGGCTCGCAGCTCGGACGAACCGATTGCTGATCTGGGGCCAGAAGAACACGACGACGAAGAGAGCAAAAGCTGAGTGCAGCGACGGCATCGCAGCGACCTGATTGGCCCAATCGCGACCCGTATCCCACGCTTGTACGAAGCTGTCGAGTCCGATGTGGCGCCACCCGTTTCCGGTCGGTCGGTGCAGTGGAGGAAGCGCATTGAGGTCGAGGCCGACTCGGTTATCGCCTCCAGCGGCCATCCACGGGGGCGCGGTGGGCAGCACCACGAACATCACGCATGCAACGAAGAGCAGGGTGGCGAAGCGTCGCATGTAGCGAACCCACTGGTTGCGATTACGAAGCCAGAGCACGGCGATCACCATGGGCGGAACGATGAAGTGGGAGTAGTACACGCACGAGCCAATGACGTCGTACCACTGGACGTTGTTGGGGCCGCGATAGAAGCGTTCCTGGAGCCAGACGACTGGGTCCGTACCGAAGAACAGGAATCGATCGATGTTGCGGACCGACTCGACCTGGATCGGCATACCGAGCCCGTCGGCGATGCCGCGGCTCTCGTCGTAGGCCAGCCACATCACGACGAAGATGCCGAGGTCGCCCGCCATTCGGGCCCACTCACGGAGGGGGCGCCCGAGGCTGGCAAGAGAGAGGAAGATCGCGAACGACCAGAGGACCGAGACGCGATCGATAATCACGCCCTTGGCAAAGAACCACCAGACGTAGCCCACGCCGTATGCGCCAAGTGCTGACCAGCGGATTCTGACCCAATCCACGCCGACAGCACGGAGGAGCCCGGCGTACCCGGCGACGATGCCCACGCCGATCAACGACCACCACAGGACCCTCCAAAGGCCCAATGTCAAAATCGCGAGCAGCATTGCGGCCGAACGCTACTCGGCGTTCACCGCGTCGTTCCCTCGCCGCCCCACACCAAACAAAAAGCTCTCGGGCGGGTCGGGTTAGAAGCTCGGCCAACGCAAGTATTGGGCGATCTGGATCGTCAGGAGGTGGCTTCGGTGAGGGCGCGCTTGGTGAGGATGCGCGCGAGGTGCTGGCGGTACTCGATACTGGCGTTCAGGTCAGCCGTTGGGTCGGTGCCTGTTGCGGCTTCGGCTGCGGCGTCTTCGATCGATGCGCCGCTGGCAATTGCTGCGCTGACCCCGCTGGCGAGGATCGGGACCGAGCCCATGTTGACGAGGCCAACACCTGACTCGGTGCCGTTGCGCCATGCCGCCACACCGACGATTGCCCAGTCTTGGGCACGACGGTTGAACTTCTGGAAGCTCCATCCGGCGCTGCCCATCTTTGGGACGCGGATCTCGGTGAGCATCTCGTCGGGGGCGAGCGCTGTGGTGAGGAAGCCCTGGAAGAAGTCGCCGGCCGCGATTTCGCGGGTGCCGTTCGGGCCTTGCGCGACGTAAGTTGCGCCCATTGCGAGTGTTGTCGCAGGAAGGTCGGACGCCGAGTCACTGTGCGCGATCGAGCCGCCGATGGTGCCCCGGTGACGGACCTGCGGGTCACCGACGTGGCTGGCCGCGTGAGCGAGCAGGGGTGCGTGCTCTTTGAGGACAGGGCTGTTCTCCACGTCCATGTGGCGGGTCATGGCGCCGATGGCGATCATGTCACCGTCTTCACGAATGTAGGACAGGTCGCTGAGGCGGCCGATGTCGACCAGCACGGTGGGCTGGGCGAGGCGGAGCTTCATCAGCGGCAACAGGCTGTGACCACCAGCGATGAACTTTGCCTCGTCACCGTGTTGACCGATGAGGCTGATTGCCTCCTCGGCAGACTCGGCACGGACGTAGTCGAATTGTGCGGGAATCACGCGTTGTTCTCCTGATTGGTTGCTTGAGCTTGCTGAATTGCATTCCAGACGTTCAGCGGGCTCGCTGGCATCTGGATGTCTTGGACACCGAGGCCCGAGAGGGCATCGACGACGGCGTTCATGATGCAGGGTGCTGCACCGATTGTCCCAGCTTCGCCTACACCCTTGACGCCAAGCGAATTGGTCGGCGACGGAGTGACGCTTTCTCCGAGTGTGATGGGCGGAACATCGCTGGCTGCGGGAACGAGATACTCAGCCAGTGTCGACGAGAGGAGGTTGCCGTCGTCGTCGTAACGAGCCTCTTCGAAGAGCGCCTGAGCGAGGCCCTGGATCACGCCACCGTGCACCTGGCCATCAACAATCAGCGGGTTGACCTTGTTGCCGCAGTCGTCGACTGCCACGTATTGGAGCACTTCAACGGCGCCGGTCTCGGTGTCAATCTCGATGGCACACATATGTGTGCCGAATGGCCATGAAAAGTTGGGCGGGTCGTAGGTGACCTGCATTTCGAGGTTCGGCTCGAGGCCGTCGGGAAGGTTGTGGGCCGTGAAGGCTTCGAAGGCAATGGCCGCGAGCGGCATTGTCTTGTCGGGTGAACCCTTGACGGTAAACATGCCGCCGGCGAATTCGAGGTCGTCCTCGTTCGCCTCCATCTGGTGTGCAGCGATTTTGCGGGCTTTGTCGATGACCTTGTCGCAGGCCAAGCCGACAGCAACACCGCCGACCGGGAGTGAACGGGAGCCGTACGTGTCGAGACCCAGCGGCGCGATTGCGGTGTCGGAGTGGAGTACATCGACATCGGACGGATCGACCCCGAACTTGTCGGCAGCGATCATCGACCACGCCGTTTCGTGACCCTGGCCGTGCGGCGAGGTGCCGGTGACGACCTGAATCTTCGAGGTGGGCAGCACTCGAACGGTTGCCGATTCCCAGCCGCCGGCTGAATAGTTCAGCGAGGCAAGAACGCGCGACGGCGCAAGGCCGCACATCTCGAAGTAGGTCGACACCCCAATGCCGAGTCGTTTGGTCGAGCCTGCAACGTTTTGGGCTGCTTGCTTGGCACGCATTGCGTCGTAGTCGAGGATGTTCTCGGCCACGGTCGCGGCCTTGTCGTGATCACCCGAGTCGTACACCAAGCCGGTGTAGGCCTCATACGGGAACGCTTCCTTTGGGATGAAGTTGCGCCGACGGAGCACGAGTGGATCGATGTCCATCTTGCGGGCGAGCGCATCCATCGCATGTTCGATTGCGTAGGTGGCTTCGGGCCGGCCAGCGCCACGGTACGCATCGGTCGGCGTCATTGTGGTGAACACTGAGGTGCACGAGAAGTCAAACGCCTTGGGGATCTCATAGACCCCGCCGTACAGGAACGCGCCGAGCAGCGGTACGCCGGGCGTGACCAGCTGGAGGTAGGCGCCCATGTCGCCGATGAGGCGGACACGCAGGCCGGTGATCTTGCCGTTCTCGTCAGCAGCCAGTTCGATGTCTTGGATCTGGGCCCGGCCGTGAATGGTGGCTTGAGCGTTCTCGGAACGCTCTTCGTTCCAACGCACCGGGACCTTGAGCGTCTTGGCGAGCTGCACACACAGCAGTTCTTCGGCGTACACGTTCAGCTTCGAACCGAAGCCGCCGCCGACTGCCGGGCACACGACACGCAATTGGTGCTCAGGAATGCCGAGCGTGAGCGCGGTCATCACCTTCAAGATGTGCGGAACTTGCGTGGAGGAGTAGAGCGTCATGTCGCCGCCAAATGGCTGCGGAAGTGCGACGACTGCACGGGGTTCCATCGCCATCGGGATGAGGCGCTGCTGGATGTAGCGCTCTTTTACCACGTAGGCCGATTCGTCCATTGCCTTCTGGCAGTCGCCCTCGTTGTCTTCGATGACGAGGGGCCAGGTGTATGACTTGTTTGTCCCGAGTTCTTCGTGAATCACGATGTCGTCGCTGAGCGATTTTTCGAGGTCGATCACTGCGGGGAGGACGTCGTATTCGACGTCAATGAGGTCGAGCGCGTCGTGCGCAATCGAGTCGTTGACAGCAAGGACGGCACACACGCCGTCGCCGACGTAGTGGACCTTGCTGACAGCCAGCGGATAGTGCGCCGGGTTCTTCATGTCATCGGTGACTGGCCACGCACACGGCATTGGGGCCGCCCACGAGTCGGCCAGATCAGCGCCGCTGTAGACGCTGTGTACGCCGTCGAGCGCCGCAGCAGCAGACGTGTCGATCGAAACGATCCGGGCATGGGCGTGCGGGCTCCGCAGCACTGCCATGTACAGGGCCCCCGGCACTTTCATGTCGTTGGTGTAGATTGCTTCGCCAGTGAGCAGCGCAGGGTCTTCCTTGCGGAGCATGCGTTGACCGAGCACCCCGTTTCCAGCGGCGATGGATTCGCCGCTGATCTCCATGTTGTCGGTGGTGAGTTCGTGTAGATCTGTCATTGCTGGACCCCCATCCAGTTCAATTCCGCCCCCAGGCGGGTGTGTTGCGGTACTTGTTGCCGGTCAGGCGCTCGCTGCAGCGAGCACCGACTTGACGATGTTTTGGTAGCCGGTGCAGCGGCACAGGTTGCCCTCGAGGCCGATCCGAACGTCGTGTTCTGATGGGTTGGCGTTCTCGGCAAGCAGGCTGGTTGCTGCCATCACCATGCCGGGTGTGCAGTACCCGCACTGCAGGCCATGGTTCTCCATGAACGCCTGCTGCATCGGGTGCAACGTGCCATCGGCGTCGGCCATGCCTTCGATGGTGCGGACTTCCTGGCCGTCGGCCTGGACAGCGAGCACCGTGCAGCTCTTGACGGCTTCACCGTTGAGGTGGATCGAGCACGCACCGCACGACGACGTGTCGCAGCCAATGTTGGTGCCCGTGAGGCCTGCGTGATCGCGGATGTACTGGACGAGCAGTGTGCGCGGCTCAACATCGTGTGTCTGCACGGTGCCGTTGATGGTGACGGAAACTTCCACGGATGGACCCCCAGGGTGATATTTCGACCGATCAGTCGGTCGATGTGTCGAATGATGTGACCTCTGTCTACACATCATGCCTCATTCAGACGGGTCCGTCACCATGGAAGCGTCAACGGGGCCGAATTCGTCACCATTGTGGAGTCGGTTGTCGGAGCGGTTTGGCGATGCCGATGGCCGCGCTGACGAGCGCGATCATCGACATGCCGGGAGATCAGCCGCCTGCGTTGCTGATGGCGACGCGAGGGTCGCGGTTCGGGTTGCCCGGATCTTGCAGTGAATCGCGGAATGCGACCATGGCGTTGAGGCGTTGGTCGTCGTCGAGATCGGCTTCCATGATGCGCGTGATGGACGGCTTGAGATCACTGAACTCGAGCACGATGTCGTGGGCCACCTGGTCGCTCGCTGGGAGCTCTTCTAACGGCGTTTCGCCGTTGAACCAAGGGGAGAGGATGGGCTTCTTGACCGCCATGCGGATCTCATTTCATTTTGTCGAACACCCCAGCTTACTGGGAGGGCGGTTCGGCCGAGCACTACTGCTCAGCTGGTGAGATCGATGATGTCCTTGACGGACAGGTAGATCAGGGAACCAATGATCACTGTGGCAAACGCCGTGTAATGCCAGCGCTTGCTGTGATCGGCTCGCCAGAAGCGCCGAATCGAGTAAATGATCGAGATGATGGCGAGAGTGCCGATCACCAGGCCGATTGCCGGCCCGACGCCACTGGCGAGGCCGACGACGGGCAACACGAACGGGAGCACCAAATACATGACGATGCAGCGACACGCGGTGATTGCAATTGACTTCTGAAAGGCGCTGCGCGCTTCCTTGGCGGTCGACGTCTTGCCCTCGGGGAGCCGCAGTAGCCGGCGCATGAAGCGATCGGCAGGGGCATTCGACTGCCGATGACCATCTGCTGAGGCGGACGATTCGGTGACGTTGTCAGCAGTAGTTCTCATACCGGATCCTGACGGTATGTCCCGGCGACGGCCGCGGCAACTTCGGCGGGGGTGTTCACGATCACATGAGCGCCTGCGCCTGCGAGTTCCTCGTAGGAACCAAAGCCCCATGTGACACCGATGCAGTCGATGCTGTTGGTCATGGCACCTTCGACGTCGTGGTCGCGGTCGCCGAGCATGACGACGTGATCGCCTGCTGAGATGCTGAGTGCAGCGAGTGCGTATGTAATGACGTCGGCTTTGGTGCGCCGGTTACCACTCATTCCGCTGGCGCCCGCCTCGAAGGTGAAGTGGTCGCTCAAGCCGAAATGGGCGGTGATCCGTCGAGCGGGCTCTTCTGGCTTGGCGGTCGCCAGTGCGAGTGTGAGGCCGTCGGCGCGAAGTGTTTCAAGCATCTCGGGGATGCCGTCGTAGACGGTGTTCTCAAACAGGCCGATGTCGTTGTACCGCTCGCGGTACTTGTTGACGACCCGCTCGAAGTCGCCAGGGCCGACGCCGAGCTTCGGGAACGACACCTCGAACGGTGGCCCAATGACGTCTCGGACGGCATGATCGGACGGCGGTTCGAATCCGCATTCGGTGAACGCGTATTGCAGCGAACGGGCGATGCCAGCGTGGGAGTCTGAGATGGTTCCGTCGAGGTCGATCAGGACGTGTGTGCGGGTCATGAGTTGCTCTTGGCCAAGTTTTCCAGCCGGCGGAGGTCTTCGTCGGTACCGACGGCGACGATCACGTGGCCAGGTTCGAGCCGGTGGTCACCGGTTGGGTTGGTGGTGAAGTTGTCGCCGGGGGAGCGTAAGGCGAGGATCAGTGCCCCGCTGGCCTCACGTAGATTTGCGGCTCGCAACGTTTTCCCGGCGATTTCGGATGTCTCCGTGATGACAAACTCACGCATCCGGAATTCGATCGACCGTTCGTGCATCACCACGTCGATGAACTCGGCAACGTTGGGGCTTGAGACATAGGAGGCCATACGCGCCGCACCGAGTTCTTGCGGGTTGACGACGCGATCGGCGCCGGCGTGTGTGAGTTTCGGGATGCTTTCGTCGGCGCGTGCCCGGGCAACGATGAACAGGTCGGGGACGAGATCGCGACCGGACAGCGTGACGAACAAGTTGTCGGCGTCGCCGTCAAGCGCTGCAATCAGTGCGCTGGCGCGTTCGATGCCTGCTGCTTTGAGGGTTTCGTCGCGGGTGGCGTCGCCAATGATGACGGGGAACTCAAGATCGTCCACGCGATCGGGGCTCTGGTCAATAACAACGACCTCGTGACCTTCGCGTGCGAGATCGTGCGCGACAGCGGCACCGACTCGGCCCCACCCACACACGATGGTATGTCCGCTCATCTTGTTGATCTGGCGGGTCATTCGACGCCTCCCACGGAGTTCTTTGAGTTGGCCTTCGACGACGACTTGCACGACGAGGGTGAATGAGTACAGCACCGTCGACACGCCGACGATGATGAGGATGATGGTGAAGATCTTCTCGCCATTACCGAACTCTTTGAGCTCGCTGAATCCGACGGTGGTGATGGTCGTAACGGTTTGGTACACCGCATCGAGCAAGCTCAGCCCAAACAGCCAGTAGCCCACCGTGCCGAAGACGGTGACGGTGGCCATCATCCCGAGCGCGAACCGCAACCGGTCCATCGTGTTTCGCATCGTGATTCAACCTACTGGCCGCGGCCACTCGGATATGAGTGGGTCAGGAGTCGCTGAGCCGATTGAGCGATCGACGTGCGAATGCCAGGGTGAGTGCCGAGATCGCCACGATCGCGACCAGACCACCCCAGATGTTGTTCCAGGTAATCGGCGCATCAAGGAAGCCGAGTCGGGCGAGCCGGATGATGTTTGTGAACGGGTTGATTCGAGCAACTGATTCGAGCCAGCCGTCCATGATGAACAGCGGTGTTTGGGCGTCGGTCAGGAAGATCAGCAGGAAGAAGGTGAGCTGCATGATCGCCGCAGCGCGCATATCGCGAAACCGGAATGCGAGGCCGAGCCCCCACCCGGTGCCGAGCGCAGCGATGCCCGCTGCAGCGACATATAGGAATAGTACGCCAGCAGGGCCGTGGGCTGGCCGTGCGCCGAACATCAACCCAACGATGATGACAATGGTCGTCACGAGTACGGCCCGAATCAGCGCTGCGCCGAGGGGCCCGGTGATGAGTGCCGAGCGCGGTGCGGGCGTGAGTCGGATGCGGTCGTAGAAGCCGGTTTCCAGATCACGGATCGTCGAAAACCCAACGCCGATGCCGGCGAAGCCAGCGCCCATGAGCGTGCCGAGCGGCAGGAACCAGTTGATCGAACGGTCGGTCGGGAATCCGGGGATCTGGATGATTGCGAAGAACGTTCCGGCGAACGCGATCGACTGGAACACCGGCATCAGGACCGATGGCAAGAAAGCCGAGGGCAGTCGCGTGATGTTGACGATGCTGCGCTTTGCCAGGCCAACTGCGGCAGCGCTGTGCGGGGTATGGCGCGTGTTGATCGGCCGAGTGGCCTGCTCTGTTCTCATCATAATGCTCCCAATCGGTGGCGCAGGGCTCGGAGTGAAAGCGCAATCGAGACAACGGAGAGCGCGGTGGGGACGAGAATCGCTCGGGCCAGCGCTGATACGGACACGCCCTCAATGACGAGGTCGCGCATCCCTTCGACGAGGTGAGAAACCGGGTTGAAGTCGGCAAGGGTGCCGTAAATGCCGCTCATTGTTTCGCGTGGGAAGAAAGCGGACGAGAAGAACAAGGCAATAAACAGCAAAGGGAAGGCGCCCTGTACCGCTTCGGCGGAGCCGGTGAGGAGTGCCATTGATGACATGAGGGCGCCAATGGCCAGCGCCAGGATTGTGCCGCTCACCATCAGGCCGACCACGCCGCCGATGCCACCCTTAATGCTGAGGCCAAATGGCAGCAGCACCAGGACGAAAAACAGTGTTTGAAATGCGCCGTAGGCCATACCGCCAGCCATGCGCCCGACGATGATGCCGGTGCGGGTGGACGGCGAGGCGAGGAGGCGATCGAAGAATCCATTCTCGATGTCGGTGGCCAGTGCGGTCGCACCGGTCGTCGATCCGAAGAGGATGCCCTGGACGATTGCCCCGGCCAGCGCGAAGTCGAGGTATGAATCGACTGCAGGGAACCCCGGCAATCCGGTCGCACGCGAGAACGACGAGGTCCCCAGGGCGGCGAAGAACAACGGAAAGATGAGCGACGGGACGACAAGCGATGGCTGGCGGAGCAGCGATTGGATTGAGCGAACGGACAGGGCCCGCGTTTGGGCGATCGTCGACGGCTGGGCCGGCGCCCTGGTCGGAGTGAGCGATACTGTCGTAACAGGCGCCGTCATGATTCTGCACCTTCAAGGCGGTAGCCGGTCGCCTCTGCGAACACGTCGTCCAGACTTGGCTCGCGAAGTTCGAGATTGCGCACGGTGATGCCTGCATCGTCGAGTTCGCGCACGACATTCGAGACGGCGCTCGGCCCATCGTGGAGGCCGACGCCGAGCGACCCTTCGGGGCTCGGGCGGAGCTCGCCGAATTTGGTGAGCAGGCCGGTTGCAATCTGGTGCGACGACTCGTCGACTGTGACGAACAGTGTCGGCGAACCGACTTCGGCTTTCAGTTCGGTTGGGCGGCCCTTGCGAACGATGACACCGTGGTCGATGATCGCAATTCGTTCTGCGAGTTGGTCGGCCTCTTCGAGATACTGGGTCGTCAAGAGGACGGTTGTGCCGTCGTTGTTGAGGCGGCGAATTTCTTCCCAGAGAGAGATGCGACTCATTGGATCGAGGCCTGTGGTCGGCTCGTCAAGGAAGAGGACTGATGGCTCGTGGATGAGCGACAGTGCCAAGTCGAGCCGACGACGCATACCGCCCGAGTAGGTGCCGACTCGGCGGTTGCCTGCAGCGGTGAGCCCGACACGTTCGAGGAGTTCGCCAGCCCGCTGGTGGTGTTGTGTCTTAGGGAGGCCGTAGAGCACGGCTTGCAGCCGCAGCAGTTCAGTGCCGGTCATCAAGGGGTCGATGGCGGCGTCTTGCAGCGCCACGCCGATGTTACGTCGGACGCTGTCGGCCTCACTGACGATGTCGAATCCTGCCACGCGACCCGTTCCGCCAGTGGGGCGGAGCAGGGTGGTCAGCATGCGGACGGTGGTCGACTTGCCGGCACCGTTTGGGCCAAGGAATCCGAAGATCTCACCCGGCTGGATTTGGAGGTCGACGCCGTCGACTGCCTTGACGATGTCGTTGCCTGAACCGAAATGTCGTTGCAGACCCTCAGCGACGATGGGCAGTGCAGTTTCGGACATTTCCGAATACTGTCAGTATTTGCGGGCGCAATGCACTGTGACTCTGGTCAGCGCTGACTGAGCGGTGACTGAGACGGCAAATTAGATGGTGAGAACCATCGAGCCCACGTGGTGTTTGCGCTGGAACGCCTCTTGGGCTTCGTGGATTTGTTCGAGGGCGTAGACAGCGCCGACGACCGGCTGGACGTCGCCGCGTTCGATGATGTTGACGAGGTCGGTGAAGACCGCTGGCTCGTAGACGGTCGTGCCGTGGAACTCGAGGTCATTTAAGTACAGCGTGCGCAGGTCGAGGTCGACAATGGGCCCGGCGATCGCACCGCACGTGACGTAGCGGCCACCTCGGCGCAGCGACTCGAACCAGCCGGGGGTGTCCGGGCCGCCGACGACATCGGCAACGACGTCGAACGGGCCGCCGTTGGCATCACGCGCAACGGCATGGAGGTCGGCGTGGGACCGATCGATGACGTGGTCGGCGCCGAGCGCTCGCACCTCGTCGGCCTTGTTGGCGCTACACACTGCGGTGACGATTGCGCCGCGGAGCTTTGCCAGGCTGACCAGCGCTGAGCCGACGCCGCCCGACGCTCCGGTGATCAGAATGGTGTCGCCTGCCGTGAGCCGGATGCGGTGCTGCATGTGGTTTGCCGTCGACCACGAGCAGGGAAAGCTCGCGAGTTCGACGTCGGTCAATTGACTGTCGTGGACGTGCACGTTCCGGGCGGGCACTGCGACGTATTCAGCGAACCCGCCGTCTCGTTCGCTACCGAGGTAGCCGGTGAGTTCACGGCGCATTGGCTCGTCGACATCGCGCAGGCAGCAGTCGACCAACGCTCGGCGGCCGATCAGTGCCTGGTCGACGTCTGCGCCGACAGCAACCACCCGGCCGCTGGGGTCAGCGCCCTGGATCCGGGGGAACGTGAACCCGCTGGCACTCCACGTGCCGTTATCGGACGATGCGTCGGCAAACCCATCGCCGCTCGTGGCCGCCGTAACCGACTTGCTGTACCAGCCGACCCGCGTATTGATGTCGGTGTTGTTCATGCCACACGCCGCGACGTGGATCAGTACCTCGTCGGCCGCGGGTACAGGAACCGGCACGTCGTCACGTAGGACAAGTACCTCTGGGCCGCCCAGCCCGGTCAGGACAGCGGCGCGCATCATTGCAGGAATCAAGCGCTGCGCAGGATTTGGCGGATCAGC
>CAWUXP010000045.1:0-6384 GCA_963926495.1 Candidatus Ilumatobacter herschelensis | reverse complement strand
GCTGTATCCCGACCTCATCGAGTCTGGCGGCGCCGATGGAACGGCTGCGGTCATCAAGAGCCATCACAACGTCGGTGGTTTGCCCGACGATATGGAACTCGAGTTGATCGAACCGCTCCGCGATCTCTTCAAAGACGAAGTCCGTGCGCTCGGCACCGAGTTGGGCCTGCCCGACGAGATGGTCTGGCGCCAGCCGTTCCCCGGCCCGGGCCTCGGGGTCCGGATCATCGGCGAGGTCACGCCCGAGCGTGTGGCGTTGCTTCAGGAGGCCGACGCAATTGTTCGCGAAGAGCTGAAAGCGGCTGGCCTTGAACGCCAGATCTGGCAGAGTTACGCAGCGCTTCTCGCTGATGTCCGCTCGGTTGGCGTGATGGGTGACGAACGCACCTACGGCCACCCGATCATCATCCGGGCAGTCACGAGCGAAGATGCAATGACTGCCGACTGGGCACGTATTCCGTACGAGACGCTCGAAGTGATGAGTCAGCGCATCATTAACGAAGTCGACGGGGTCAATCGCGTTGCCTACGACATTACGAGTAAGCCGCCCGGCACCATCGAATGGGAGTGAGAAGCGGCTTCGAGCTTTTACGTCGCTCGTGCGTCGACTGCGTCGTCGATCCCTCTTTCTTCGGACTGACGTCCGAACTCGCGGGCGCTCGACTGGTGACCGTCGTTTGAGGGGTGACCGATCGCACTGTGTGTACTTTCGTTCCGTTTTCGCAACATGATCGTCATATTCGCTAGGGTTCGTTCGGTTCCTATGAAGCAACTATTCCGAGTTCTTCCTATTGCCGTGGCCGCTGCTCTGCTGGTGCCCGCGTTCACGCCGACCGTCTCATACGCGAGTCCGGTTGATGCGCAGCGTGGACGCGTCGAAGACATCGTTGACGAACTCGAACGGCTCGAAGAAAATGCTCGCCAGATCGGTGAGGAATACGTTCTCGCCGTTGACGCGAAGACTGCACTCGACAAAGAGATCGTCGAAGCCGAAGTTCGCGTCGCTGCCAAGGAAAATGAAATCGGCGAACTGCGTGGCAACCTGGGTGAGATGGCAATTCGCTCGTTCGTCGGCGCCGGGGCCACTCCCCTCGGACCGCTGTTCGAAGACACTTCCGATCTGAGCGCGATCATGCAGCGCGACGAACTCGCCCGCCTCGCCCTCAGCGTCGGCACAGTCACGACTGACGAGCTGAACGCGATCGTTGCTGAGCTCGAAGAGGAACGTGCCGATCTCGGCCGCAAACGCACCCAGGCTGAGCAGCTCACCAAGGACCTTGCTGACGCACAGGTTCGCACTGACGAACTCACTGCCGAGTATACCCAGGCTCGAGCCGACGCCGAAGCCAAGCTCGGTCAGGTCATTCAAGAAGAAGAAGCACGCCGCGCGAGCGAAGCTGCGGCCCGTGTGCGCGCCGAATATGAAGCGCAAGTTGCCGCAGCGAACGCAGCCGCTGCTGCAGGGAATAACAGCAACTCCGGTGGGTCTTCGACGCCCACATCGAGCGGTGGGAACTCCACGCCTGCACCTGCCAGCGGTGGTAACGGTAACTCAGGCAGCGGCTCGACGCCTGCCGTCACGCCGACGCCGACTGTCGCAGCCCCTCCGGCGGTTTCCTCACGTGCAGGCGCTGCGGTCAATGCGGCGCTGAGCCAGCAGGGTGTGCCGTATCGCTACGCCACCTCGAACCCGGGCGTATCGTTCGATTGCTCTGGCCTCACCAAGTACGCCTGGGCACAGGCTGGCGTCTACCTGCCGCACCAGTCACGCGCACAGTACGCGTCGATCCCGCACGTCAGCAAGGGTGCTGCGCAGCCGGGCGACCTGATCTTTTTCTACAGTCCAATCAGTCACGTCAGCGTGTACCTCGGCAACGGCCAACAGGTGCACGCTCCGAACACGGGCACCGTCGTGAACATCGCTTCGGTGAACTGGAGCAAGGTCGTCGGCGTCGGTCGTCCCGGCTGAGCAACGCCTGAATAGCTCAGCCAGACCTGGCTGCCGGTTGCAGCGCGTCGTGAGTCGGCCGGTACGTTCAGGTGGTGACAGAGATCGCTGGAATTGATGTGCCCCGGGTGACCGATTGGCTCGTGGCCAATATTGCGGGCTCCGAGGCCCCCTTTCGGTTCGACAGCATCGTGGGTGGCCGGTCGAACCTGACCTTCACTGTTACCGATGCCAACGATCGCAAGTACGTACTGCGCCGCCCACCGACCGGCTCCGTACTCGCCACGGCCCACGACATGGAGCGTGAGCACCGCATCATCTCGGCGATCGGCCAGACCAACGTGCCGGTCCCGGAAACGTTGGGCGTCTGTCGCAATATCGAAGTGACCGGTGCGCCGTTCTATGTGATGAGCCATGTCGCCGGCGTTGTGCTCGACTCCCAGGAACGGGCCGAGGAGCACACGACCGTTGAGCAGCGGCGCGTCGCGAGTGAGCACCTGATCGATGTGCTCGCCGACCTTCACTCGGTCGACATCGACGCCATTGGGCTCGGCGACCTCGCGCGTCGCGAGGGTTACGTCGAACGCCAGGTCAAGCGGTGGACCACACAGTGGGAGAAGTCCAAGACCCGCGACCTGCCAGCCGTCGACGAAGTCGCACGACGCCTCGCAGCGAACCTGCCGACCCAGGTCGGCGTCTCGATCGCCCACGGCGACTACCGCTTCGGCAACGTCCTCATCGACGGGGATCGTGTCACCGGCGTGCTCGACTGGGAACTCTGCACACTTGGTGATCCGCTCGCTGACGTCGGCTACCTTGGCGTGTACTGGACTGACCCAGGCACCGACGAAGGCCGACACAACGACCCGTCAGGCCTCGACGGGTTCCCCACCTACGCGGCAATGCTCGAGCGCTATGCCAACCGAACCGGCCGCGACCTGAGCAACATTAACTACTACCGAGCCTTCTCGTCATGGCGCCTCGCTGTGATCTCCGAAGGCGTCTTCGCCCGATACTCACAGGGCGCAATGGGCGACCAAGATGTCGACCAGGAAACACTCGACAACTTCCGCGAAGGACCCGAACTGCTGTCGGCCGCTGCACTCGAACTCCTCGACAAGAACTGAGCACACGATGTCCGAAACAACCCCGACCCTCCCCGCTGGCGCCAAGCCGGTTCGCTCGGGCGTTCTCGCCGGCTGGACGCTCGGAGAGTTCAGTGCCGCCGAAATGAGCTTCCCCACGTACCGGCGAGGGAGTGGCCCAGCGGTAGTGGTGATTCATGAGATCCCAGGAATCACGCCGACGGTTGCACAGTTCGCCAACGACATCGTCGAGCGCGGATTCACTGTCGTGATGCCATCGCTCGTCGGTACGCCTGAGAAGGCGCCGTCGCCGGCCTACTTGGCGCAGTCGATGATCAAGATCTGCATTGCCAAGGAATTCACGACAATGGCGTTGAACAAGACGTCGCCGGTCGTCGCGTGGCTCCGGGCGCTCGCTCGAAACGTCCACAACGAGGTCGGCGGACCGGGCGTCGGTGCCGTTGGTATGTGCTTCTCAGGTGGCTTCGCACTCGGGATGATGGTCGACGACATCATGCTTGCGCCGGTGCTCGCGCAACCCTCGATGCCGTTTGCTGTCGGCAAGAAAGAACGCGGCGCGAACCTCAACCTGTCGCCTGACGACGAGGCAGCAATTGTCCAGCGAGCTCATGACGGCTGCCAGGTGCTCGGTCTCCGTTTCACCGGCGACAAGCTGGTTGGGGACCGATTCGCGAAACTGCGCGAAAAGCTCGGCGACGCGTTCATCGCGATCGAAATTCCGAGCATGGCCAAGAGCGACCACTCGACGCTGACCGAGCAACGCGACGAGGCGAGCGCCCAACGTGTCCTCGACTTCTTCGCCGACAAGCTGCTCTGAGACAGAGTCATGAGGGGGTGCCTGGCTGACCCCATGCGCAAGTGACTCCGGGCGCAGTTATCCGGCTTCGGCGATCTGTTTGGCTGCCTTGTAGTTCGCCTTGCCGTTGGGCGCACGTGGGATCTGGTCGACGAACACGACCGTCTTCGGTGCTTTGAACCCGGCGAGGTCGCGTTTGACGGATGCAATGATCGTGGCGGCCTCGACGGATGCGCCAGGGATGAGTGACGCAACGGCGGTCACTGCGTTGCCAAACTTCTCGTCGGGGATGCCGACGACGAGGCAGTCGAGAACTCCCTCGACACGCTTCACTGCTTCTTCGACCTCTTCGGGGAAGACCTTCTCGCCACCGGTGTTGATCACCTGGCTGCCGCGCCCGAGTAATACGAGCGTGCCGTCGGCATCGACTGTCGCGAAGTCACCGGGGAACGAGTAGCGCTCACCGTTGATCACGCGGAACGTCCGAGCTGACTTGTCGGGGTCCTTGAAGTAACCGAGTGGCACGTTGCCCCCGGCGGCGACCATGCCAACCTCGCCAGAACCCGGCACGACCTCTAGGTCGTGTTCATTGAAGACCTTTGCCAGTGGGCCCTTCGTAAACTTGGCCGTCTCGGTCGGCATGCCCTTCGCGGTCATCTGGGTGCCCATTGACCCTTCAGTTGACCCCATCGCGTCGATCAGGATGACCTGCTCGATCCGATCGATGAGGTCCTGCTTGGCCTCGGTGGTCCACATCACACCCGACGAGTTCATCATCTTGATCGATGACATGTCGTAGCGTGAGCCGTCTGGCTTGCCTTCGTCGAGCGCTTTGATGAGGGGCTTGGCAAAACTGTCACCAACAATGGTGAGCCCGTTTACGCCGTGACGCTCGACGGTTTCGAGCACCTCGTGCGGCTGCAAGCTGCGGGCGGTGAGGTTGACGATATGGGCGCCGCCGAGCATGGGGATAAACCACCCGAGCCAACAGCCGGTGCCATGCATCACCGGGGCGCAAGGGATCGATGTGAACTGCCCGCCGGCCTCGGTGAGTTGTTTGACCATCGGCGCTATCTGGTCGGCCGACTCGGGCAGCTCCATTCCGAGCAGGGGATAGCCCGACGCGGTGAGGCCGGTTGTTGAACCGCCAACCGTGTACATGACGCCCTTCGGCATACCGGTTGTTCCGCCCGTGTAGAGCATGTAGAGGTCGTCCTCGTGGCGTTCGATCCGTTCCATTGGAGCGTTGGTTGCAATGGCGTCTGCATAGGCCTGTGCACCTGGAACGTCGACCCATTTCTCACCTTCGAGCAGGTCGTCAACGACGATCAGCAACTTGAGGTTGGGCAGCCGATCGACGACTCGGGCAACGCGGTCAGCAAGAGAGGCATGGAAGACGATTGCTTCCGAGTCGGAGTTGTCGAGCAGATACCAGAGCTCCTCGTCGAGGTACCGATAATTGACGTTGATCGCCACACCCCGCATTTTGAAGATGCCGTACTGCGACTCCATGTATTCGTTGGAGTTATAGAGGTACAGCCCCACCTTCGAGTCGGGGCCGAGCCCGGCGGCGGTGAATGCCTGTGCCATTCGCGCGCTGCGATCGTCGTACTCGGCCCAGGTTCGGGTTGTGTTGCCGGTTGTGATGGCGGGCGCGTCGGGAATGACGTCAGCGATCGATTCCCACACGGTGGCGAAGTGCATTTCCATGGTCCGACCATAGACCGCGCCCGTGTGTCGGTCGTCACTCAGCGCTGTCGCTCTGAAGTCTGACATCGACGGACCTCGATCGTCTCCGCTCAGATGTGCGCCCGGGTTCCGAGAGTCAGAGGGTGAGGCGGTTGGCGCGTAACTTGTCGTAGATCGCGACGGCCTCGGCGGCAATCCGTGCGAGGTGCGACGGCAGAGCGGCGGGTGGATCGGTCGGCGGCGGGCCGAACGAGGTGGAGGCTTCGACAGCGGAGTACCAGTGGCGAGCCCACACGCCGTCGCTGTCACGGGGCCCCGCTGGCCACGCAAGCATTGCCGGGTCGAACGGCACGTCGAGGCGACGGCAGATCTCGCGCTGGTAACCCACCGGGTCGGCGAGGAAGTCGTCAGAGTCGACAACGAGCTCGCAACGCTCAGCTAGCTCGACTTGCTGGGGCACGCCGATGTCGTCGAGCGTCACCGACTCACGCACCTTCGTGTAGCTCGCCAGCACCCGTCGCGGATCACGCAGGAGCAGCACGTTGCGTAAGTCGTCGAGCCACGACCGGTCCATGTCAGGAAGCAGATGGTGCGCCATGTGCTTCTGATAGCTGACAGCGATGCCGTCCGGAAGAGGAGCGAAGCACGCTGCGATTGCATCGTCGAACGAAGCCGGGCCAGCGTCAACTATCTCGTCGAGGCCAGGATGGTCGAGCCTGGTCGTGGCGAGATACGCGGCATACAGCGGCTCGTCCATGACTGCTGTGTCGACCCGATTCTCCCAGCTGCGCATCATCGCCGTCGACAGGTTGCGTGGCCCAGACCACATTGCGATCCGGGTCACA
>CAWUXP010000044.1:0-11153 GCA_963926495.1 Candidatus Ilumatobacter herschelensis | reverse complement strand
GAACGGGGTCGGCAAGTCGACCCTGCTGCGTTGCCTGGCCGGGCTCGAACCGGCGAGTTCGGTCGAACGGCTCGGGGCCGATCCGGCGAGTGTCGGCTATCTCCCGCAGCGCATCTCGCTGTTCCCCGCCATGTCGCTCCGTGACAACGTCGCCTCGTCGCTCCGGTTCATCGGAGCCAGCCGAGCCGAGGCTCGCCAACGCGCTGAAGAACTGTTGGCCGAGTTCGAGATCCACGATCTCGCACGTCGTCGCCCGCACGAAGTGTCTGGAGGTCAACGTCAGCGTGCTGGCCTGGCGCGCGCCATTGCTGCTGTTCCTGATCTGTTGCTGCTCGACGAGCCGTTCGTGGCAATCGATGTGGCTGCGCGGCGTTCGATGCGAACGCGCCTCGTGGAGCACCTTGCAACGTCGGGAACAAGTTGTGTCTTCGCCACGCACGACGACGCTGATGTCGAAGCAATGGGCGCAGTCCGAGTCGAACTGGCCTGAATCAGGAGATTCGCGTCGGGTGGTCCGGGCGATCCCCGAGCACGTCACCGAACGCTTCCCACTGGGAGAGGCTCTCCAAGGCAGCGATGGTTGAGCGCATTGCCTCGGCTGGCACCGGGTGCGAGATCAGGTAGCCCTGTGCCTTGTCGGCTCCGAGTTGGCGCAGCATTTTGAGCTGTTGGACCGTCTCGACGCCTTCACCGACGATGTCGAGACCAAGTGCGCCGGCCATGGCGATGATGGAACGAACGAGTGACCGGTCGTTGGCGTTGTCGGCGATGCCGCTGACGAAAGCACGATCGATTTTGAGGCGTTGGATCGGGAATTGCTGGAGCAGCGACAGCGACGAGTAGCCGGTCCCAAAATCGTCAAGCGCGATCCTGACGCCGGTTGAGCGGATCCGCTCCAAGGTGTTGCGTGCAACGTCGGGGTTGTCGATCATCATTGTCTCGGTCACTTCGAGCCAGAGCAAATGGGCTGGAAGCCCAGACCGGGTGAGTGCTTCTTCGACGATGTCGCAGAACGCCGGATCGGAGAGCTGACGAACGGAAACGTTGACCGACATGGTTGCCGAGTCGCTGACGATGCCGTCTTCGCGCCAGGTGTTCAGCTGGGTCAGTGCTTCGAGAAGCGCCCACGAACCGAGGCTGGTGATGATGCCGGTCTCCTCGGCGACAGGGATAAACTCGGCGGGCGACATCATCGTGCCGTCACTTCGCTGCCATCTGATGAGTGCTTCAAATCCGGCAACACGTCCGCTCGTCGTGTCGACGATCGGCTGGTGGAAGAGTCGCATTTCATGGTTGTCCAGGGCGCTGTGTAGCGCAGTCTCGATCTGCATCCGGTGCTTGAGGCGCTGCTGCATCGTCTCGTGATACAGCGCCAGGCAATTTCAGCCGGCGTCCTTGGCCCGGTACATCGCGATGTCAGCATGACGAAACAGGTCAGACGGCTCGGTGACGCGATCGGTCGGCATCGTGGCGACGCCGATGCTTGCGGTGAGGAACATCACGCCTGCCTGGAGGGACACGGGAGCCTTGAAGGCCTCGTGGAAAGCTTCGGCGTGAGCGAGTGCCTCACCGGTGGTGGTGCTGGTCGTGTCGAACACGAGGAACTCATCGCCGGACGGACGGCCGAGGTAGACGCCCAACTTGTCGGCGACCACGCTGAGTCGGCCGGCGAGGATCTGGAGGGCTTCATCGCCTGCTTCATGGCCGAGTGAATCGTTGGTGTTCTTGAATCGGTCGATGTCGATCAGCATGACGGATGGGCGGGTGTCATGGCCCCCCGATTGACTCATGTGTCGAGCGGCCAATTCGAGCATTGCAGTGCGGTTGGGGAGCTTGGTGAGCGCATCGGTTCGCGCCGACGCGATGAGTTCCTCTTGGGCATCCAGATGTGAGCGGGTGGCCTGAGCGAGCCGGAGCGACACGAGTATGAGGAGCGCAAGAACTGAGCAGCCGCGGACCAGACGGTCGTGGCCTGACGTTGATTCAATCAGAGCCATCAGTGTGACCGGAATGGTGAGGATGAGACCGGTCGCAGTTAGTCGGCTGGGGAGTTTAAGGCGGCGATGCGACTCGACCTTGCCAATGAGTTCGGGTGAGGTCGGATGGAGCAGTGCGGCACCGGAGGAGGAGAACGCGATGAGGTACAGGGACCCGGCAAGCGTTTCCGACCATACGCCGGCGATGCCAATTTCGAAGGTGGCATACAGCGCATCACCGCTGACGTTCGCGGCGACGGCAGCGACGAAGAGCCACGTCGCAGGACGACGTGCCAGTCCTGAGAGCACCAGCCCGCCAGCGAGCGCGATCAGCGGTGTGGCCATTGGGAGGTACGCGGCATTCAGTACGACGTTCGTGTTCGAGCCGCCGTTTATATCGAGATAGGGCTGGACCAGCATGATCCAGGCGACGAGCCATCCGCCGAGCCCCATGATGAGGCCATCGAGAATGTCGCCAGTGGTAAAGCGTCCTCGCCGTTGGCTCACACCCCATGCGAACAAAGCAACGATGATCCCGTTGGCGATGAGATCGATAACTGACGCAACGAGCTCCATCGTCGACGACGTCGACATTTCAAGAAGGACTGCCGAAAGAAGGTAGAGGCCACCGATCGACAGCGCACTCGCAATGAACCAGCCGGGAAACCCCCGCTGTCTGTGAGCAACGACACATGCCGGAAGAAAGAAAGCCATGACGACGAGCGTCAGGATCGCACGCTCCGTCGAGTTCAGAAAAGGAAGAGCAAAGGCAGCAAGAAGCCCAGCGACGACGTACGCCCAAGCAACTCGTTCCAATCCCCGCTGCATTCATTCCTCCATACTCATGCTTCGTCACGACCTGTTGAACCGGTCTAAGTTCTTGTATCGGTCAACAAATGGGAATACCGTAGGATTTTCTTGGCGGACCGGTAAGGAACGTGAGGCACAGATCAACAAAGGGGCAGTGAGATGTACATCACGAAACATTCGAACGTGACGGATCGGGCGGTACTCGACTCGTTCTGGCAGCTGTACGAAGTCTCCTATCTTCCGCTTGCCTCATCTGACCCTTCTCGGGAGTTGCTGTTCCGCAGCGAGTTCGACGCTGTGCTCGCCGATCCGACGAATCGCATCACCGTGCTGAGGGACGAGAACCGTCCGATTGCGATGTCGGTCGCTGCGACCGACATCGGTGCTACGCGGTACCTCAGCCGTCCGTTTTTCGAGCGCATGTACCCGGAGCGGATGGCGGCAGGACTCGTTCACTATGTGATGTGGATTGTGATTCATCCCGATTATCAAGCGTCGAACGCAACATTCCAGCTCGCACGGGCAGGTCTGGCGCAAGAACAGGAAGAGGGCGCCCTGGTCGTGTTCGACGTGCCCGAGTCGAATCAGCCGGGCGAGCGAGGAGGCGCAGCGGAATTGATCGCGCGCCTCGCGGGCATGCTTGGGCCGGTGAGCCTGGAGTCCTTCGGAGTGACCCGCTATTTCGCTCTCGACTTCGCTCCCGTCGCAACTGAAGCGGTGCCGGCACCGGCTGAAGGCGAACGCGTTACCGCATGACCCAAGGAGCTCCAGCACGACCCTTCTCAGATTCTCACGTCACGGTTGTTGTTCCCGGCGAACACGTGATGACCGCGCTCGTCGGACCGCGCGACCAGTTTCTCCGGCGCGTCGAGCAAGCATTTCCCACGGTCGCCATCCGCGTGCGCGGCAATGAAGTTCGGGTGTCCGGCGAGGAGACAGCTCAGGTCACGAACGTGTCGCGGCTTTTCGAAGAGCTTGTCACACTGATTCAGAACGGTCAGCAACTCGACGACAACACGCTCGACCGGGTCTTCACCATGGTGAAGTCCAATGAGCGGCCAAGCGAGATCTTGACGCATCAGGTGCTCCGCAACGCCAAGGGACGTCAGGTCAAGCCGAAAACTGCGGGTCAGAAGCGTTACGTCGATGCGATTGGAAAGAACGTGATCACGTTCGGTATCGGGCCGGCGGGTACTGGCAAATCGTGGCTTGCCGTGGCAATGGCGGTTCGCGCCCTTCAAGCCAAGGAGGTCGAGCGCATTATCTTGACTCGCCCAGCAGTTGAGGCTGGCGAACGGCTCGGGTTTTTGCCGGGCGACTTGATGGCGAAGATCGACCCGTACCTGCGGCCCCTGTACGACGCCCTTTACGACATGCTCGACATGGAGGGTGTGCAGCGCCTGATCGAGAAGCAGGTCATTGAGGTTGCACCGCTCGCCTTCATGCGCGGCCGGACCCTGAACAACAGCTTCATCATTCTCGACGAAGCCCAGAACACGACGCCTGAGCAAATGAAAATGTTCCTGACGCGTATCGGATTCGGTTCGCGTGTTGTCGTCACTGGCGACATGACTCAGGTCGATATAGCTGGCAACAAGAGCGGCCTACTTTCGCTCGAGAAGACATTGGATGGGATCGACAACTTGGCTTTCGTCAAGCTCGGTAGCGCCGATGTCGTGCGCCACAAGATTGTTGCCGACATTGTGCAGGCCTACGAACGGCGTGACGAAGAAGCCGAAGCCCTGCGTGAAGCCCAGCGTGTCGAGCGCTAACGACATTACGGTTGTTGCCGCCGACGAGCGGTCGCCCGACGATTCACCAGGCTGCGACGTCGACGTCGAGCGCTGGCAGCGGCTGGCTCACGCCGCGTTACTGACCGAAGGCGCAAGCGGCGAACTGACGCTGACGTTCATCGACCTCGACGACATTGCTGAGCTCAACGCCGAGTACATGGGTAAAACTGGTCCGACTGACGTGCTCTCGTTCCCACTCGACGATGAACCGATGATCACCCCCGATGGCGAGGCGATTCCGGCCCTGCTCGGCGACGTCGTGCTCTCACCGGCAGTCGCCGGTGCGCAGTTCACCGAGCATGCAGGGACCTACGAAGACGAGATCGCGCTGCTTGTCGTCCACGGTGTGTTGCACATCTTGGGGCATGACCATTCCGAGCCCGCCGAAGCAGCAACGATGCGCGCCCGTGAACTGGCGCTCCTCACCGAGCATCACTGGGGCGGGCCTGCGCCGGCTGAGTTCCGGCAACTCCACCATGATGAGGTCGACGACCTCGCGGAGTAAGTTCACCATCTATGGAGATCTCTCTGGATGGAAAAGTCGCTCTGGTCACTGGAGCCTCACGCGGTATAGGTAAGGCTATAGCCGCTTCGATGGCTGCCGCTGGTGCAAAGGTGATGTTGAACAGTCGCAAGCAGGATGCCCTTGAGGCGGCTGCTGCTGAGATGGCCGGCGAAGTCGATGTGTTCGCCGCCAACGCTGGCGACGACGACGCAGGGCAGCGTGCGGTCCTCGCCACGATCGAACGCTTTGGTGGGCTCGACATTCTCGTCAACAACGCGGCGACGAACCCGTACTACGGGCCGATGATGGAAGTCGACAAGGGTCGCTACGACAAGACGTTCCAGGTCAACCTCGACGCGCCGATCTTCTGGACACAGGCCGCATACGAACATGCGCTGAAAGACAAGCCGGGCGTCGTCATCAACATTGCGTCGGTCGGCGGGCTCCGCGCCGAAGGCGGCCTCGGGGTCTACAACCTGACCAAGGCAGCAGTGATCCACCTCACCCGTCAGCTCGCCAGCGAGATCGGCCCGAACCGCGTTGTCGGCATTGCTCCGGGGCTCGTTCAGACCGATTTTGCTGCCTACCTCGTCGACAACTTCGGCGACAGCCTGGCTGCCCGTCTGCCGCTCGAACGGCTCGGTGACGCTCAAGACATCGCCAACCTCGCCGTCTTCCTGGCGAGCGACATGGCCAGCTGGATTACCGGCGAGACTTACGTTATCGACGGCGGTGCAGGCGTCGCCAGCTCTGGCGTCTGACACTTAGACGATTCGGCGCAGCTTGCCAAGGGCGGTGCGCGGCAGTGATTCGACAAGCGTGAGGCGTTTCGGAGCTAGGTAACTCGGCGCAGTCTGTTTCACATGTGACCGGATCGATTCCAGGTCAGGCGTTCGCCCGGCGACCGGAACGACGACAATTTCGACGATCTGCCCCCATTCCGGATCGTCGACGCCGCGGGCCATCACATCGGCGACGTCGGGGTGCGCGGCCACGAGTAACTCGACGGCTTCGGGCCAGATGTTCTCACCGCCGCTAATGATCAAGTCGCCTTTGCGGCCGTCGACGTGCAGTCGGCCGCCGTCGATCCAGCCACCGAGATCGCCGGTGGGTAGCCATCCATCGTCGGTGATTGGTGAATCGCCATTGCGGTAGCCGCGTGTGAGCATCGGGCCGCGCAATCTGATCTCATGATCGTCGTCGATGTCGACCTCGACGCCATCAAGTGGAATGCCGTCGTAGACGACTCCCGACCCGGTTTCGGTCAGGCCGTAGGTCGCGACGGCATTGGCAGGGCGATCGGCCGGTGGCCGGGCCCCGCCGAGGACAATGGTCCGGAACTTGGTGGGGTCGATGCGCGTCAGTGCCGTGGCGACCAGCGAGACAAGGTTGGCGTCTGAGGCATCGACTGCAGCAGCATCGAATGCTGGGAGCACAGTGAGGGCAGTGCCGGCGTGTAGGGCGCGAGTGATTACCGACAGGCCGCCGACGTGCGAGAGCGGCAAGCAGGCCAGCCAGTGATCGCCGGACCCGACTCCGAGCCGGGTACTCGTTGCCTCAGCCGATGCAGCAACTGCATCATGGGTGAGAACCACGCCTTTGGGTGTTCCGGTCGACCCGCTGGTGGCAACGACGAGTGCATCGCCAGGCTCGACGTTGTCGCCGACACGCATCGCTGCGCAGACTTGCAGTTTGACAGGCTCGGGGAACCGTTGGTCGACCGGGAACGCTGCATCGCCGTTCGCCCAAATGCGCAGCAGTTCTTGGATGAAGTCAGGCCCGCCGGGAAGGTCGACGGCAACGAGGCGGCCAGCCACGTCAGCCGGTGATCGGATCGATTGGCGTGAAGGTGCCGACGAGCGACTCGATCTCGCCGGCCACCGTGAGGCAACGCAGATCGCTGAAGCGGTCGCCCATCACCTGCACGCCCACCGGGAGGCCGTCGACGATGCCGGCTGGGGTGATCGCTGCTGGGGTGCCGAGCAGGTTGGCGATGACCACAGGACGGATCGTGTCGGTCATCAGCTCAGTCTGAGCCGGATCGAGGTCGGCATCGTGCTCGAATGCCGGCATGGCCCAAGTCGGGCCGATGAGTATTGGGTACTCGACAAAGAACGCCGACCAGGTCTGCATTACTCGGTATCGCTCAACGTGGCTCGCAAGAACACCGGCCAAGTCGGTGGGTGAGAGCTCGCGTTCGAGGTTGGCGAGCACCTTCTGGCCACCTTCGCCCATGACCAGAGCAAGGAGCTCTTGTTGCTGACGGATATCAGCGATCAGCATCTGGCCCCACAGATCGATCACAGTCTCGTAGTCGGGCGGCACGACTTCGACGACGTCGTGCCCGGCGTTATTCAGCAGGTCACCGACCGATCGAATGGCGTTGGCGATACCGGGGTCGGTACGGCCCCCGGGCGGCTCAGGGAGCACGGCGATTTTCATCCGTTCGCCAGATGCAGCGTCACGGAGGACAGCAGTGACGCTGCGTGGGTCTCGTGGGTGCTGGCCGGCGAGAATTTCGAGGCCTGCACGGACGTCAGCGATGGTGCGCGCCATCGGTCCTTCCACGACCATCAATTGCGCGGAGATCCCCATTTCTTCCGGAGGGACGACGGTGGCCATCGGGATCACACCAACGGTCGGCTTCAAGGAAGCAATGCCGCAGCAGTGCGCCGGGTTGCGGAGTGAGCCGCCGATGTCGTTGCCCAATCCAATGGGGCTCATGCCAGACGAGATTGCGGAGCCTTCGCCACCGCTTGATCCGCCAGCCGTGACGCTCGGATTCCAGGGGTTACGGGTTAATCCATGGAGTTGAGAGTTGGTGTGGACGCGGAGCCCGAAGTCGGGGAGGTTGGTTCTGGCGAACGGGATGGCGCCAGCGGCGCGCATCCGGGCCGTTGTCGGTGCATCGATCGAAGCGATTGCCTCGGCCAACGCGACGACTCCCTGCGTGGTCGGGGTGCCGGCCACATCGATATTTTCCTTGATTGTGCAGGGCACGCCGTGCAGTCGGCCCAAGACGGCACCTGCGGCCACGGCAGCGTCGGCTGCGTCGGCTGCGGTGCGCGCTTCGTCGTCGAGTCGCCGCACTATTGCGTTCAAATACGGGTTGACCGCGTCGACGCGGGCGAGGTGGGCTTCGAGTACTTCACGGCTCGACGCCTGCTTGGTTCGGATCTGCTCGGCGAGTTCGAGTGCCGACAGTTGCCACAGTTCACTCATGCAGACATCATGTCACCTGGCATGATGGGGACCACATGAATCGCTGGATCGTCGGGTCACGCCCGCGCACCTTGCCCGCTGCTGTCGTCCCTGTGGCGATCGGCGCTGCCGCTGCCGTGGGTGTCGGGTCAATCGTCTGGTGGCGTGTCGCAGCATCCCTCGTCGTCAGCTTGATGCTGCAAGTCGGGGTCAACTACGCCAACGACTACAGCGATGGTGTCCGTGGCACCGATGACGTGCGTGTCGGTCCGGTCAGGCTGGTAGCCAGCGGCCTCGCTCCAGCGAAGTCAGTCAAGCTCGCAGCCTTCGGATCGTTTGGCGTCGCAGCTGTCGCAGGTGCCGCAATCGCGCTCGACACGTCGCTGTGGCTGATTGCCGTTGGTACGGCCGCCATTGCTGCTGGCTGGTTTTATACCGGCGGCCCAAAGCCGTATGGGTACCTCGGTTTGGGTGAAGTGTTCGTCTTCGTGTTCTTCGGTGTTGTCGCCACGGCCGGGTCCACCTACGCCGCCGTCGGCGAGGTCACCGGCCTCTCCGTCATCGTCGGATGTGCTGCTGGCTCACTGGCCTGTGCCCTGCTTGTCATCAACAACCTGCGCGACATTCCGACCGACCGTGAAGTCGGCAAGAAGACGCTGGCCGTTCGGCTTGGCGACCAGCGCACCCGATGGTTCTATGTCGTGTTGATCGCAGCTGCCTTCGCGCTTGTCGCCGTTGCCGCAGCAACGGATCGGCCCCTGGCGCTGATCGGGCTTGCCGCCGCGCCGCTGGCAATCACACCGACGCGTGCCGTGCTCGGCGGAACGAACGGCAAGGCGCTGATCGGTGTCCTCGGGGCTACCGGCAAGCTGCAACTGGGGTTCGGCGTCGCCGTGACCCTCGGCCTTGCGCTCGGCGGCTGACCAGCCCAGCTCTGACCACCGCACTGGCAAACCCATTGACGGGCTAGACCTGGCACACCCAGGTCAGACCAAAGTGTGACAGGGCGACGTTGCTGTGGCGATGTTCACCGATGATGGACACCAGGGGATCACTTCGATGCCAACCAGTCGACGAGCGAGTCGACGGTGCGCTCTGGCTGCTCGAGATGAACACTGTGGCCCGCCTCGGCGATCGCTCGAAGTTCGGCGTTCGGCAGTGCGGTTGCCATTCGTTCGGCGATTGCACCGAACTTCTGGTCGTGTTGACCGACCAGCAGCAGGACTGGGCAACTGATCTCAATCAGGCGATCCCAGAGGGGCGCCTGGGTCCCGGTGCCAGCAAGCCGCAGGCTCGAAGCCAGGCCGTCGGCGGTGTTGCGCAGTCGATCCTCCCGCATCGCCTGGTTCGGCGTCAGGCCAGCGAACAATGGGTTCCGGAGCCATTCGTCGACGAACGCTTCGACGCCGATTGTCTCGATTCGGTCGGCGAGGAGTTCGTCGTCGGTTCGACGCTGGGCGCGGGCATCGGCGTTGTCGATCCCCGCAGTCGCTCCGATCAAGACCAGCCGCTCAACCGCGTGCGGGTGAGCGAGGGCGGCGTGCAGGCTGACACGTCCACCCATTGAGTAACCGATGTAGGTGGTGCGGCCGCCTGCCGCTACCAGGTGATCAGCGGAGCCCCACAGATCGGAGCGAACGTCGCTGGCCGACCCGTGACCCGGGAGATCGATTGCACTGTTCTCGTCGAGACCGCGTGAGCTGAGCAGATGTTGGACGACCGACCAACTCTGTGCCGTCTGAGTAAATCCGTGCGCGAGCAGCACGGTCAGTCGTCGGCGGGCTTGAGCATGTTGGTGGCGATATTGCGCAACACCTTTTCGAAGGTGTCGGCGTCTTGAGCACCCGGTACTGCCCACTCACGGTTGAACACATAGGTCGGCACCGCTGTGATGCCGTTGACCCGAGCGTCTTCGATTTCAGCTTGGACTTCGGCAACCCCTTGATCGGAATCGAGGAACGACTCGACGTCGGCGCGGGCGAAGCCCAATTCGGTGGCGCATTCAGCAAGAACATCATGGCTGCCAATGTGCTGGCCATCGGTGAAGTAGGCCTGCATGAGACGTTCCTTCATTACGGCTTGGGCGACAGGCGAGCCGGGAAGGCCGGCCAGCCAGATGAGGCGGTGGGCAAGCAGCGTGTTGGCTCGAAGTGCTTTGTCCATGTTGAACTCGATCCCGTCTTGGGCAGCGGTGGTCGTGACGTGCGCCAAAATCTCTGCGGCCTTCTCGGGACCGCCGAACTTCTTGGCGTACCCCTCGGCGACGGGGGTCGCGACGCCTGGGGCGGCATCTGGGTCGAGCTGGTATGCGTGGTACCGGACGTTGAAGTCGACGCCGAGGTCTTCGTCGATCTGACCGAGGCCGTTCTCGAATCGGCGCTTGCCGATATAACACCACGGACAGACAACATCGGAGAAGATGTCGATATCGATGGTGGGTCGAGTGGGATTCGAGCTGGTTTCCACGATGTCCACGGTAGAGCCCTATTGTCTGGAACCAATGGTCGAACCGATCCGAGCACAGGATGTGCAGGCAACCTTCTGCGCGACCCTCGTCGACGAGTGGATCAATCAGGGCGTACGCAGCGTCGTGATTGCTCCGGGGTCACGGTCGACACCGTTGGCGGTTGCCCTCGCCGCGCGCACCGAGCTGAGCGTCCAAGTCGTTCATGACGAACGCGTCGCTGGCTTCGTTGCGCTCGGATCGGGTCTGAGCGGCGTCCCGGCGATTCTGTTGTGCACGAGTGGCACCGCAGCGGCGAACTTCTTACCGGCTGTTGTTGAAGCAGGGTTGTCAGGCGTTCCGATGATCGTGGTCACTGCCGATCGGCCAGAGGAACTGCGCGGGGTCGGCGCGCCGCAGACCAT
>CAWUXP010000043.1:0-10485 GCA_963926495.1 Candidatus Ilumatobacter herschelensis | reverse complement strand
ATGGCGCGCGCCATCAAGAACCGACGGCAAACGCTCGACGCGCATGCCCTGGTCGAGAGGCCGGGCGGCGCCGGAATCTCCGAAATTTCTTCGACACTTCTGTGGCCTCGCAGGCATCGTAGAGCCACCTCAATGCAGGTGTAAGCGTGACGCGTTGAGCCGTGCGGTCGGGACGCAAGTCGTGGCCGAACGACTGCGTTGTGCCTGGCCAGCAATGCCTCGGGGGCCCTCATCGCCGATCGCTGAGCGGGCCAGCTTCGGGAACCTGAACCGAAGATACGTTCGTCATAAAGCGGTATAATCAGTCACATGTTCGCAGCACGTATCGACGAGTTGGCTGATGCCGACATCGCTGATCTCGACACTGTGTTGGCAGCTGCGAAACGCAAACGTGACGAGGCTGATCTGGAGATCGCAGCGGTCACTGCGGTGGTCGATTCGCGGCAACTGTTCCAGGAGCATTCGCAATCTTCGATCAAGGCATATTTGAAGCAGCAGTTGAATTGCTCTGGTCCTGATGCGCTGCGGATCAAGCGGCGGGCACGGTTGTTCAATCAGCATCCTGAGATTGCTGACGTGTTCGGCGACAGTCGTATCGCTGTTGGCCAGGTTGACGTCATGGCGTCAGCGCAGCAGCATCCGCGTGCTGGTGGCCAGTTCGGTGAGTTCGCTGGACTGTTTCTTGGCCAGGCCGAGCGGTTGGAGCACGACGACTTTGCTGATGTCGTCAAGCATTTTGTGGTGCAGGCCGATCGGGACAGCGCGTTCAACGATCAAAAGTTTCACGAAGACCAGCGCACGGCATCGGTGCGTGTCGACGATGGTGCAATCCGGGTGCATGCTTCGGGTGGTGACCCGTTGCGGTCAGTGGAGATGAAAGAGATCTTCGAACGGGCAGTCGAAACTGAAGCCCACAAAGATTTCGAGGCTCGACGTGGCGAGCACGGTGATGACGCGTTGGCGCACCCGATGCCGCGTTCAGGTGATCAGCGTCGGTTCGATGCGATCTACGCGATCTTCATGGCGTCAGTGGTAGCGCCGGCCAACGGGAAGCGGCCTCAGCCGCTCGTCAACATTGTGATCGACCCGACCACCAGCCTTGAGGTGCTCGCCAAGTACGGGCTCATCGACCTGACCGATTCTGATCCGGCCGACAACGATCTCACCGACCTGGCGAAGGTCGATCCGGCGTCGCGTCGTTGTACGACGTCGACGGGTGTTGCTGTGCATCCCGATGTTGCGTTGCAGGCCATGTTTGCTGGCAGCGTCCGGCGCGTGATGGTCGACGCCCATGATGTGGTGATCAACATGGGTCGCACACAACGGCTGTTCACCGGCAAAGCACGCCAGGCAGCACAACTGTTGGCGGTTCGGTGCGGGTTCCGGGGTTGCGATGTTGCTGCCGAGTTTTGCGATGTCGACCACGTGGCACCGTGGGTTGATGGTGGCGAAACTGATCAGGCGAACTCAATGCCATTGTGCGGATCGCATGACCGACGCAAACATCAGAAACAGTTGCGGGGTCGACGCGACCGACACGGCCGGATCCACCTGATCCGACCGGACGGAAGCGTGATCAAACCGTTGAACGCACACGATCCCGAATGGGCTGATCCCGATGTCAGTCCCGATGTCGGTGATGGGCAAGCGAGCCCATCGACCATCGATGCGGCAGGCCGAACACGCTACGGAATGCCAACAACCACCGAACTCGGCTGGTCTGTCCTGCACATCGACCTCGCCGCTTGACGGCCCAACGGCTCAACCGACTGACCGACTGGCAGCCTTCGGGTCAATCAGCCTTCGGGCAATCAGCCTGAGAGACGTGGGGCGGCCCGCCTCCTCAGGCCGACGGCGTGACGAAGTCGGCAACCACGCCGCAGTGATCGCTCGGCCAGACCTGCTCGCCATCGACATCGACCGGGCCAGTCGCCACGTTCCATGCGCGGGTCGGATTGCCGACGGGCTTTGGCCGGGGCCATGACACGAGCAGATAGTCGAGGCGACGGTTCGGCCAGGAACTTTCGGTCGAGTACGGATTATCGGCCCGCCACGTGTGGCCCGGGCCGTTGCCGACCTGCTCCCAGACATCGCTGAAAACGATCCCTGACACGCCGGCCGAACGGCCCGTCAGGAGATGGATCTCGTCGGTGTCGGGCACAGCGTTTAAGTCGGCACCAACGATCAGCGGGAGGTCCTTGGATGGGTCGCCGCGCCACTCGATGCCAAGTTCGAGCAACCGTCGGACCTGGAGTTGGCGGGTAGCCGACGCGTCGAAACGGTGGTCGATGTGTGTCGATGCGAACGGCCATGCACCCCACGGGGTGTCGACGCTCGCCGCGACGATGCGGCGATGCCCGTCGGCCCCTTCGGCATTTGGAATCGGCAGCGAGGCGACGCGTTCAATTGGCCAGCGCGAGAGGATCGCATTGCCGAAGGATTCGCCGTTCCAGAGCACGGGGTCGGTCCGCACAGCGTGCATGCCGAGCGCAGCAGCGATCTCGTCGGCAACGTCACGCTGATCGTTCGACCACACCTCTTGCAGGCACAGCACGTCGGCGTCAACCTGGCGCATCGTGTCGATGATCGCGGGAAGCCGCTGTTCAAACGGCCCGAACCGCCACCACAGATTCCATGTCATCACACGCATCGTCGGCGCCAGCTTCGTCACGGCCACATCATGTCGCATGCATCGCGTCGGAGCACGGTCGGTACTCTTAGGTCGGTACTCTCGCAAAGGTGGGAACGAGCCGGTGGTCGATCGAGCAGGTCGAATCAGTTGCGCCATCGGCGGCGGCGATCACTGCGGCCCAACCACTCGCTTCGTCGACCCGCTGGACCGGCCTCGGCGTCAACGACGCAGCGTTGTGGGGATCGTGCCAGGGAAGTGGTTCCGAGCCGTACGACACGATGGTCGATCATCAGCATGTGGGCTTCACGTGTACTTGCCCGAGCCGCAAGATGCCCTGCAAACACGCCCTGGCGCTGCTGCTGCTATGGGTCCGTGACCAGGTCGTCGAAACGCCTTCTCCGGCACACGTCAGTACCTGGATCGATCGTCGTTCGGCGAAGCGGACAGCGTCGTCGCGCGCAGCTGTAACCGGCGGCCAGGCAGCATCAGAACAGGCAGCATCAGAACCGGCTGGATCCGAGACGGTCGATGCCGGAGATGTAATCGGCGAGAGCGAACCGACGCCACCAGTGCCGAAGCCAGATCGCAACACGGCTCGCAACGATCGTGTCGAGCGAATGCACGCAGGGCTGACAGAACTCGATCGCTGGCTCGACGACCGGATCCGCACCGGTCTGGCCGACCCGTCGCTCGCCCGTTACACAACCTGGGACGACCTCGCCGCCCGGCTGGTCGACGCGCAAGCCGGCAGCCTCGCCAACCGCATCCGTCGCCTCGCCGGCCTCGTCGGAGCGTCACCTGACTGGCACGATGACGTGCTCGCGGAACTGGGCCTTTTACACTTGCTTTCGCAAGCCGGTCGTCATCTCGGCTCGTTGCCAGGACCACTCGCCGATGCCGTTGCAACGTCGGTCGGGTGGCAGGTCAGGCAAGCCGATGTCCTAGCCGGTGTGCCAGACACCGATCACTGGGTCGTGGCCGGGAGGAGCGACGTGCGTGAGGACCGCATCGAAGTCCGTCGTCACTGGTTACGAGGGACGTCGTCGGGCAAATGGGCGCTGTGTCTGTCGTTTGCTGCTTATCAGCAGAGCTTAGACACGTCGCTGAGGGTGGGCATTGGGCTCCATGCCGACCTGCATCGCTACCCGGGGCCCGCACTGCGATCGCTCGTCGGCGCTCGACATGCATTGCCGGTCGATCCGGTCGCGCCGCCGTCGCAGACCATCGCTGAAGGCTGCAATGAAGTCGGTTCGATGCTGGTTGCCGAACCCTGGCTTGATCGGCTCCCTGTCACGATCCGGGCGCGTCTTGCCAGGTCAGGCGGGGTGTGGGCGCTCGCCGATGCAACTGGCAGCCTGCCCGTTGTCGATGCGGGCACACGTCAGTTCGGCGCCGGCCTCGCCATGCTGCTCGCAGTGTCGGAGGGCCGCGAGGTCGACCTCACCGTGGAATGGACGCCGCACGGAGTCGTGCCACTCTCGATCCACCTGCCCGACCGGACTGTTGATATCGGTCCGCGCGCCAACACGTCGTTCGTGAGTGGGTCATGAGCGAGCGACAACGCAACGTGGCTCGCGCAACGGTGTACGTGAGCGCGCGATGAAGTCAGTCGATGAGCACTGGCAGGCGCTGGTCACCACAGCACTGCTGGGTACCGACCGCCGCGAGCCGCCTGACGCCCCGCAGATGATTGCTGATCTGGTTGCCGACACCGCACGGACCTCGCCGTCTGAACGGATGCTCGCGCAGGTTGCTGCGATCACAGCGGTGCGGCGTGCAGGCGTGGTCCCAGGGCCACTGCTTGACGAGTTGGCGATGCCAGATGGCGACGATCGGCTGCCCTGTGTGCTGGCTGCAGTCGATCGCTGGCACCAGATCACTGCATCGTGGCCAGTACTCGAAGACGAATGGATGCTGACGCTCGTAACGGGGGGCTGGCGCATCGCGCCCGAGCTGCTGCCTGCCATGCTTGTCCGGCACCGCTCGGACCCGGTGCGTCGAACGCGGGTCATGGTCGGCGCTGGATCGACCGGCCGCTGGCTTGTTGGGCACTTACCCGACCTCGCGGCTCGTCACCCGGATGCAACGGTTACACCCGAGGCGCTTGCCGAGCTGCCAGAACTGCCGATCGCACCCGAACTCGCCCAACTCGTTGACAGCCCCGGTGCCGAGAGCGGAGGGATGCTCGCTCAATCGCTTGAGGATGGCACGTTGGGCCATCCGCACCGGGCAATGCTGATCAACCTGCTCGCTCGGGTTCGGGCTGATGCGTTGCTCGACATCATCGACATTTTTGGCGCCGTCGACTCGATGTCTCCTGGTTATGGGCTCGCCACTGTGCTAGCTGACCTGGCGACAACTCGGCATCGCATGCTCGACGAACTGTCGACCTGACCTGGCGGGCAGCGACCTGATTGGCCGGGCAGCGACGAGGCAGAATGTTCAGTCGGTGAGTTCTTCGTCGAGCTGATCAATGAGCGCTTGCGGCGCAATGATCCGGAAGCTTTCCTCGATCAGATCGTGCAGCCGAGCGCTCATGCTGTCGTCGAGCCCCGTGATGGGTATGTCGGTCCAGCCGGTGTCGTACGGCATGGGGGTGGCGCCGTCGAGTGCCGTGGCCTCGTCGTGGGACTCTTCGAGCCGGACGCCGATGCTCGGACGGTCTTGGTTGCCGTAGATCGCGAAGATCTTCTTGCGGACTTTCGTGACGCGTTCGTCGTCCCAGGGAGTGTCGAACCATGCCTCGGGCATCGAGAGCGCGTAGTTTTCGAGTTCGTCTTGAAGTTTCTTCGCACCCCGAGCGCTGATGGCAGCCATTCCACTATTGTCGCAGCAGATCTGCGTGATCGGTCATGTGTCGTCCTCATTGTGACAACCGATCACTAACGTCGGCTCTGATGAGCGACTCCGAAATCCTGCGGCCTCACGCTGAGCAGCAGTTCGCCCACGAACTGGCAGCACTGGGTGCAATCGATGAACGTCCGCGGCCGCCAGGTTGGAAAATGTCGCCGTGGGCAGTTGTGCAGTACCTCCTGGGCGGCGAGCTCGCAGACGGCACCGTCATTTCGCCGAAGTATGTCGGCCAGCAGCGGCTCATCGAGATCGCGGTGGCGACGCTCGCCACTGATCGGGCGTTGCTATTGCTCGGAGTGCCCGGAACGGCCAAGACCTGGGTGAGCGAGCATCTCGCTGCTGCGATCAGCGGCGATTCAACGCTCCTGATTCAAGGTACCGCCGGTACCACCGAGGAAACTTTGCGATACGGCTGGAACTATGCGCGCCTGCTCGCTGAGGGGCCTTCAACCGAGGCGCTCGTCCCGGGGCCGGTCTACCGAGGTATGCAACGCGGTGCCATTGTGCGCGTCGAAGAGCTCACTCGCATGCCACCCGAAGTGCAAGATGCGCTTGTCACTGTCCTGTCGGAGAAGGTGCTCCCGGTGCCGGAACTCGACAGTGAAATCGCCGCAATCCGCGGCTTTAACCTGATTGCGACGGCGAACAACCGCGACCGTGGCGTGAATGACATGTCGAGCGCATTACGCCGGCGCTTCAACACCGTTGTGCTTCCGCTCCCGGCAACGGCCGAGGAGGAGATCTCGATTGTCAGCCGACGCGTTGCCGAGTTGGGTGTGGCTCTTGCGCTTCCCGAGGTTCCAGCTGCCGAACACGAAATCAGGCGCGTTGTCACGGTGTTCCGTGAGCTGCGTTCGGGGATGACTGCCGACCAGCGGACAAGCCTCAAGGTCCCGACCGGCACGCTGTCGACCGCCGAGGCAATTTCGGTGGTCACCAACGGCCTTGCCCTGGCTGCGCACTTCGGTGACGGTGAACTGCGCGCCACTGACATTGCTGGTGGCATTGTCGGCGCCGTCGTCAGTGACCCGGTCAACGATGCCGTCGTGTGGCGCGAGTACCTCGAAGGCGTGGTTGCCGATCGTGCCGACTGGGGCGACTTCTACGAGGCGTGTCGCGCACTCGATTCATGAACGGTGGGCAAGTGAACGACGTCGCTGCGCCCGCCCGCCAACCGACCGCCGGTCAACCGCCTGCTGTTCACTTGCCTGCTGTTCACTTATTGGGCATTCGGCACCATGGGCCCGGGTCGGCCCGGTCGGTGCTGGCCGCGCTCGATGCAATCCAACCGTCGATCGTGCTCGTCGAGGCTCCGGCCGATGTTCAGTCGACGCTGTCGTGGATTGGTCACCCCGAACTACTTCCGCCGGTTGCATTGCTCGGCTACGTCGTCGCCGAACCAGCGCAGGCGATCTTTGCACCGTTTGCATCGTTCAGCCCCGAGTGGCAAGGCATTGCATGGGCGAACGAGCGCGGCGTCGAAGTCCGTGCCATCGACCTGCCACTCGCGCACACCTTTGCCGGCGCAACTCGTGACGAAGCCCCGACGCTTGGTGCAGGCACCATCGTTGACCAGGCGCCGCCCGACCCGCTCCGCGCGCTCGCAGCGGCGGCCGGCGACGACGATCCGGAGCGGTGGTGGGAAGATGTCATCGAGCATCGCGGTGATGGCCCCCCGGCCTTCGCAGCGGTTGCCGAGGCAATGACGGCAGCGCGGCACGGCACGATTCCATCGCAGGGCGAAGAGCGTCGAGAAGCGCACATGCGGCGAGCGATCCGCGTTGCGCAGCGAGACGGCCACGAAACCATCGCGGTGATCTGCGGTGCGTGGCACGTCCCGGCGCTCGATCTCGACGCACATTCGGTCAAGGCCGACACGGCGACGCTGCGCGCCATGCCGAAGGTCAAGGTTGCAGCAGCGTGGGTGCCCTGGACCCATCGGAGACTCACACAGTCATCTGGCTATGGCGCAGGGGTGAGCAGCCCTGGCTGGTACGACCACGTGTTTCGCCATCCGGGCCCCAACGGGGTCGCCCGATTCTTCGTCGACGCAGCACACGTTTTACGCGCACGCGGCCACGCGGCATCACCGGACCACCTGATCGGGGGCACGCGACTCGCCGACACGCTCGCGGCGATGCGTAACCGGCCGCGCCCCGGACTGGCCGAAGTGCTCGACGCTGCTGATGCAGTGATGGGGGGCCTCGATGTGGTGCACAACGAACTCGTCGTGGGCGATGCACTCGGCTCAGTGCCCGAATCGGCCCCGCAAGTGCCGCTCGCCCGCGACCTTGCGAAGGCGCAGAAGGCAGCTCGACTGAAACCCGAAGCTGCGTCGCGCACCGTCGAAATCGATCTCCGCACGCCAACTGGGCTACGCAAGTCGCATCTGCTGCATCGGCTGCTGGCTATCGGTGTGCCTTGGGGTGTGGCAGCGGAGGGGCGGGGCTCGTCTGGCACTTTCCGTGAGACGTGGCGGCTCGCCTGGGACCCCGAGCTATCGGTGCGCCTCGTGGAGCAATCAGGCTATGGCACGACCGTTGTGTCAGCAGCGACCAACCGTTTGATCGAACGTGGCCGCGCCGCGACTGGCCTGGCCGATCTAGTCGGAGTCCTCGAATCGGCGCTGTTCGGCGACCTGCCCGACGCCGTCGAGCCGTGTGTGGTGCTGTTCGCCGAGCGTGCAGCAACCGATCCCGACGTCGGCCAACTGATGGATGCTGTGGTGCCGCTGGCCAATGCGCTGCGCTACGGAGACGTCCGCCAGACCGATGCGTCGTCGATGCGTTCTGTGTTCGACGGGATCATCGTGCGGATTCTTGCAGGCGTCGGCGTGGCATGTCGCCAACTCGACGACGATGGCGCAGCAGTGATGGTCGAACGGCTGACTGGCGTTCAGGCAGCACTTGCTGTCCTCTCCCACCCGGCGCGAGACCATTTGCTTCCCGACGTGCTTGCACAGCTGGCCGGAGCCCGTTCCGGCCACGGCCTGGTGCAAGGACGAGCCACCCGGCTGCTGCACGATGGTGGCGCCTGGACGACGCTCGATGTAGAGCAGCGGCTGGGACAAGCACTGTCGGGCGGAACGCCACCGGCAACTGGCGCTGCGTTCATCGAGGGATTCCTCGCCGGTTCCGGAACGGTTCTGGTGCATGACGCCGACTTACTCGGTGTGGTCGATCGTTGGCTGTCGTCGCTGACACCTGCCGCGTTCGACTCGGTCTTCGTCCTCCTGCGTCGGACCTTCGGAGCATTCGAAGCAGCCGAGCGCCGCCAGATCATGGCTCTGCTCCTCGGTCAGGCGCCTCGGCGAACGATTGGCTTTGGGACCGATGTCGACGCCTGGCGCGCCGCTGATGTCTTGGCCACGGTGCGACGCATGCTCGGTATCGGCCCCGGCCAACCAGTCGACGAACTCAGTAAGCAGTCGGCCGATGAACCTGATCGAGGAACAGCGCCGGGTCGAGGAGTAGCGCCATGACCGAGACACTCGCACGGGTCTCTGACTCCGAACGGCGTCGTCGATGGCGGCTGGTACTCGGCGGCGCTGCTGACGATGTCCAAGACCAGCCCACCGAACAGTCGCGCCAGCGTGCCGCCGAGGGAGCGGACGCCCGCGATGGTGCTGGTGCTGGTGCTGGTGCTGGTGCTGGTGACGGCAGCGATGGCTCGGACGGCGGGCGTGGCCAGGCGTTGGTCGGCGATGATCGCCGGATCGACGCTGCGCTTGGTGCGCTCTACGACCGCGACGACGCAAACGGCACTGGCACGCGCGGTCGAGGCGGTAGCGGGAAGCGTGCTGGCGGGCTTGGGCGATCGAAGCCGGGCGTGGTGCGCTGGCTCGGTGACATCCGTACGTACTTTCCGACGCCGCTGGTCCAGATCATGCAGCGCGATGCGGTCGAACGGCTCGACCTCAAACAACTGCTCCTCGAACCCGAGCTGTTGCAGTCGGTCGAACCCGACATCCACATGGTGACGCTGCTCGTCGAGTTGAACAAGATGCTGCCTGACGAGACGCGTGCCACGGCACGCCGGATCATTGCCCAGGTGCTTGCCGACATCGAAGCCCGGCTCGTCGACCAGACCCGTCAGGCTGTTCGTGGGGCCCTGGCTCGGAGCGCTCGGACCTCGCGTCCGCGTCCTGGCGACATCGACTGGAACCGCACGATTGCAGCGAACCTTAAACACTGGCTGCCGGAACACCGGACGATCATTCCCGAACGGCTCGTTGGTCACGGGCGCCGGCAGCGGAGCCTTGCCAAAGATGTCATCATCGCCGTCGACCAGTCAGGTTCGATGGCCGACAGTGTTGTCTACGCCTCGCTGTTCGGTGGTGTGCTTGCGCAGCTCCCAGCGCTACGAACGCAGTTCGTTGCTTTCGACACCTCGGTCACCGATCTCACGCCGTTCCTCCACGACCCGGTCGAAGTGCTCTTCGGGGTACAACTTGGCGGGGGCACCGACATCGCCAATGCGTTGGGCTACTGCCAGCAACTGGTTGAGCGACCGCGAGACAGCGTGGTGTTCCTTATCTCCGATCTTTACGAAGGTGGCAACATCGAGATGATGTACCGGCGAGTCGCCGAACTCGTCACCTCAGGCGTGCGGGTCATTGCACTGTTGGCGCTCAGCGACGAGGGTGCACCGGCCCACGACTACACCAATGCTGCAGCGCTCACGGCGCTCGGGGCCACCGTGATGGCGATTACACCAGGCGAGTTTCCGCAGGTGCTCGCCGACGCGCTTGTCTGATGAGCATGGTGCAGGGCGGGGCAGAGAACGGGGTGTAGCGCACGTGGGATGGCAGGGTCGCCTCGGAAACGCGCGCTGCGGGTTTGCCCGTGTAGCTTGTGAGCCGTATGGGTCAGCTGGTCGCCGTCACTGAGAAGCCGAGTTCCACCCCAGGTGTGGTGCGCTTCGAGATCAATCGCACGTTGTCAGGGCAGGGGCACGAGCGGTTCCGTTCGGTCCTCGATGCGCATGGCAATACGCCGTCA
>CAWUXP010000042.1:0-6080 GCA_963926495.1 Candidatus Ilumatobacter herschelensis | reverse complement strand
GAGGGTGACAACATCAGCGTCGGCGAGAAGCAGCTGATCACGATCGCGCGAGCCTTCCTTGCCAACCCGTCGATCCTCATCCTTGACGAAGCAACGAGCTCCGTCGACACGCGTACCGAAGTGCTCATTCAGGAAGCGATGCTTGCGCTGCGCGCACAGCGCACGAGTTTCGTGATCGCCCACCGCCTGTCGACCATCCGTGGTGCCGACGTGATCCTCGTGATGGAAGACGGCAACATCGTCGAGCAGGGCAGCCACAGCGACCTCCTCAAATCGGGTGGCGCGTATTCACGGCTGCACGGCGCGCAGTTCGCCGGCGAACTGACTTAACACCCGGCCTCGAACGCTCGTGCGAACCCCGATTCAGGTCGGTTCCCGCCAGCAAGGCAACCTGCGCCAAAGGTCGTCTGAGCTCAATCAACACGGCCAACACGCAGGGGCGACCGTGAGGCCGACAGCCCGAGTGATCGACCGCTCTCTGCCTCGCGGGTCAGCGACGCCCAGTCGTGTTGATCCGTTCTGGCACGATCGTCACGATCCATCGATGGTCGTCCGGCCCGTCAGACGGCGGACCGTCTGCGCCGTAATGTGCACGCTGAGTTCTCCCGGAGGTTGCGGTACTTTTTGCGGTGCTCCAAGAGCGAGAAGCGAATCTGGCCCTCGTCGTAGAGGAACCACATACCGGTCGATTGCGGTAGACCCGTTGGCGTGAGCGTGGTGATGACACAGCCGTAGGCCTCGCTTACCAGCTCAACATGGGACTCGGGAACGGTAGTCACGTGTTCGTCCAGTCGCGAGGCTGGCCGGGCATCCCGCTCATGCCCAACGCTGCGTCGGCAGTCTGGCTGGCCATGATCTGGTTGCGGTTCTCGAGGTCGATGCCGGCGCGCAGACTCGGGATCTCGAGATTTGACCACATGGCCTCTTTTGTCATCCACACTCCGAACGGGCTGTTCGCCGCGATTTCTGCCGCCACGCCGAGCACCGTGTCCGTCAGCGCATCGTCAGGCACGACCCGACTAATCAGGCCGATGCGGTCAGCCTCGTGGGCGTCGAAGACTCTGCCGGTAAGCAGCAGCTCCCAGGCCCGACTCGCTCCGATCAGGCGGGGCAGCATCCAACTGACACCGATGTCGCAGCCTGACAGCCCCAGGCGGACAAAGGCAGTGCCGAACTTTGCACTCTCGCCGGCGTATCGAATGTCACTGGCACACGCAAAGGCAAATCCACCACCAGCGGCGGGACCGTTGATGGCCGAGATAATCGGCTGGCGGACGTCACGCATCCGGTGGACAACGTCGGCGATCAACTGTTGGGTGGCCATACCGCGCTGTACCCGACCGAGCCCCTCGGTCCCCTCGACGATGCCGAAGCCGCCAAGGTCGAGCCCCGCACAAAAACCTCGACCTGCACCCGTGAGAATGACGACTCGACAGTCGTGGTCAGCATCGACAGCTTCGAGCGCCGCGTGTAGATCGTTGACCATTCCGACCGTGAGAGCATTCAGCTTGTCCGGTCGATTGAGGGTGATTCGGGTGACGCCCTCGGCGGGCTGATCAATCAGCAGGTTCTCAGTCATGCCTGTCATCCTCGCGCCGACTTCATGCCCCACGGAAGTTCGGCTCGCGTCGCTCGCCCATCGCTCTAGTGCCCTCAGCGAAGTCTGCAGTCTTGCGGAGCCATTCTTGTTCGGTTGCCTCGTGCGCCGTGGCAGCTCTGACCTGATCGGCCAGGTCGCCGCGCAGCGTGGCGCGTATCGAGCGCACTGCGAGTGGCGCAGACTTGGCAATCTCCCCGGCGAACGAACGAGCCTGCGCTCGGAGTTCGTTCAACGGTACGACCCGGTCGGCGAGCCCCAGCGCCGCAGCCTCGTCCCCCTTGACTCGCCGACCACTGTAAAGCAGTTCGGCGGCCGACTGTGGCCCGACCAAGCGCGGCAACGTGACGCTCAAGCCGAAGCCGTGGTGAAATCCGAGCCGAGCGAAGTTCGCGCTGAATCGGGCTTCCGGCGCAGCGAATCGAAAGTCGGCGGTCAGTGCGAGGCCGAGCCCACCACCGATCGCAGCACCCTGGATTGCTGCGACAACCGGCTTCGTGTTATCGACGATTCGCGCCGCGGCGGCGTACAACTCTTCAGTCGTGTACCCGCTCGCGTCCGCCGTGAAGTCAGCACCGGCGCAAAAGTGTTTACCGTCAGCACACAGCAGGATTGCCCGACAGCGGTCGTCAGCATCGAGCGCTTCGAGCGCGTCGGCCACCCCGCCGATCAGTTCGAGGGAGAAGAAATTGTTGGGCGGAGTAATCAATTCGACGACGGCGACGTGGTCGCTGTCGATATCGACGGTTGCGCGTACGGCAGAATTCTCGAAGACGGTGTTGCTCACGTGTACCTCTGGCTCATTTGGTCGGGTTGACTATTTGGTTGAGGTAATCGTGCGGAACGGTTGACCCTTGTCGGGCTGCGGCTCTTTCGGCAGGCCGAGAACGTTCTCGCCGATGATGTTGCGCTGGATCTCGTCGGTTCCGCCGGCAATCGACTGTGCCGGTGTTGACACCAACACCTCGGCGACTGTTTCGTGAATCGGATCATCGATCTTGCGCAGCATCGCGTCGGCTCCGGCGATCATCGAGTGCACATGGTTGGACATGCGTGCGACCTCCGAGAGTGCAAGCTTGCCGATTGACCCCTCGGAGCCGGGCGCTCGGCCAAGAGCCTGTGCTGCCTTGGCACGACCGGCGGTCCATTCAGAGACACACTGGAAGCTGACAAGCTTGGCAATCTCATCGCGCAACACCGGGTGATCTGCCAGACCGGCAACCCGAGCTCGTTCGACAACGAGGTCGGCACGACCCATCCGTTGCGGGTACCACTCGTAGGTCTTGAGGTACTCGGTTGCCTCAACCTTTGCTTCGTCAATGCAGCGGCCGGTCGCCGATCGATCGAAGGCGAGATTGCGTTGCGTCGAGAACGACCGCTCATGGGCAAGCGTGCCACGCGCGACACGCCAGCCGTCCCCGACGCTGCCCACCACGTTCTCATGGGGCACTCGGGCATTGCTCAAAAAGACCGCGTTGAACGACGCACGGTGATTCATCTGATGGATTGGTCGGGCCTCAACACCCGCTTGGTGCATGTCGAGTAGGAAGTAGGTGATCCCAGCGTGCTTGGCCACGTTCGAGTCGGTGCGCGCGACGAGGATCGCCATGTCAGCGTGGTCGGCCGATGTGTTCCAGACCTTCTGTCCGTTGACGACCCATTCATCGCCGTCGCGCTTCGCCGTTGCTTGCAACCCTGCAAGATCCGAACCCGCTCCTGGCTCGCTGAACAGTTGACACCAGGTGAGCTCACCAGTGAGTGTCTTGCGGAGATACTTGGCCTTGAGCGCGTCCGACGCGTGGTCATACATCGTGGGTGCTGCAAGCCCGAAGCCGCCACCGAGCGGTACCGCCGCTCCCCCGGCCTGGCGAATCGCCTGATGCGCAACGCGATCGGTCCATGCTGGGAGCCCGCGGCCGAACCAGTCGGTGCTCCACGACGGCACGGCCCAGCCGGACGTGACGAAGCGGTCACGCCATTCGAGTAACGGCAGGTTCGGATCCCATTCCGAGTGGAACCAGTCGAGCACCTCACGACGGATATCGGTCTCGGTAATCGTCAGGGCAATGGTCATGGAAGTCCATCCTCGCGTGCCGCCATCCCTTCAGGCCCAGTCGCAGGGCCCTGACACAACCCAACGTTCAGCTGGCAGAATCATCCAATGCCCAAGATGCGCGAGCTCACTTCCGTCGACGCCGACTACGCCACGATTGGACCAAACCAGACAACGCTTCGCCAGCCGATCGCTGTTCCGGCAGCCACACTCTTTAACTGCCTCGCCAACGGCCCGGCATGGAAAGAATGGCTCGGCATCGACGTCGAGTGGACATCTCCTGAGCCTCACGGTGTTGGCACGACGCGAACGGTGAAGACGACCGGCGTGACCATCGAGGAGTTCTTCCTCACATGGGACGAGGGCGAACGCATGGCCTTCCGTTTCGACCGGACGACGCTGCCGATGCAGTCATTCGCCGAGCACTACGAATGCACCCCACACGGCGACGGCGCGTGCGAACTCGAGTGGAGCTACGCATTCGAGGGCAGTGGGCCGCTTGCGGCTGTCTTCGCAAAGGTGTTCGGCGCAGTCTTCGGGCTCCAGAATAAGCGGGCGGTCAAAAAGCTCGCGAAGCTGCTCGAAGCTGACCCGCAGCGATTCGCCTAGCGGGGTGGCAGCGAGTGGATGACACTCACCGAGTGGGTGGTTACTGCGGCCTGGCGCACTTTGGCGAGCTCTCGGTACTCGGGTGAATCCCACCAGGTCATCAATGCCTCTTCGGACGGAAATTCGATCATGATCGTTCGGCCAGATTCGCGTTCGCCTTCAAGCACGGTGACGTTGTCGTCGTAGGTCACGAAGCGGGCGCCCGACGGCTTGAGGACAGGGAAAAAACCCTTTTCGTAATTGCGGTAGCCCTCGACGTCGTTCACCGTAATGTGGGCGATGAAATACACGGGTTGTGCGGCAGTGTCGTTCGACATGGTGATGCTCCTCGATGTGGATCTGAGCTGACGCGCTAGGCCAGCGTTACTCAGACATCTTGGCATGACGAGCGTCGAGCTCTCCCCCCGGACATCGCGCTCTCGTAGGGTCGGCTCGTGACCAACCTGTACACAACGCTGGCCGAACGCTTCCGCTCCAGCCTCGATGCCACTTTTTTACGAGTTCCCGACGGCGAATCGCTCACCTACCGCGACGTCGACCAGCGGTCAGCACGCATGGCAACGGTACTCCACAACCTTGGCGTTGGGGTCGGCGACCGCGTCGTCGTGCAGATCGACAAGTCAACCGACAACGTCGCGTTGTACCTGGCATGCCTCCGGATCGGTGCGGTGTTCCTTCCTCTGAACACGGCATACACACCTGGCGAGGTTTGGTACTTCGTCGACGACGCCGCCCCGACCGTCGTCATCGCCCGGCCAGAAACACTCGATGGCCTACCGACTCGCGTGGTCCATCTCGACACCGATGGAACCGGCTCGTTCGCCGAGGCTGCCGACGCTGCCGACCCGTTCGACCAGGTGATCGAACGCGAGCCCGGCGACGTCGCTGCGATGCTCTACACGTCAGGGACCACAGGCCGATCGAAGGGGGCCATGCTGACCCATGCGAACCTGACGTCGAACGCCCTGGCACTCCACAAAATGTGGGGCTTTGGGCCTGACGATGTGCTGTTGCACACGCTGCCGATCTTCCACGTCCACGGGCTGTTCGTGGCACTGCACTGTGCGATGCTTAGCGGCAACGAGGTCATCTTCCTGCCGAAGTTCGGCCCAGCCGAGGTCGTTGAGCACCTGCCGAATGCGACGGTGATGATGGGCGTTCCGACGCAGTACACACGCCTCATTGCCGACGACCGGTTCACGACCAACGTGTGTGCCTCCGTCCGGCTGTTTACGTCTGGATCTGCACCGATGACCGAGGCGGTGCACGCCGACTTCACCGCGCGCACGGGCCTGCAGATTCTTGAGCGCTATGGCATGACCGAGGCCGGCATGATTACGTCGAACCCCTACGACGGCGAACGGGTCCCGGGCACCGTCGGGTTTCCACTGCCAGGCGTCGAGCTCCGGGTCAGTAATGACGACGGTACTCCGGTGCCGATCGGCGAGACCGGCGTCGTCGAAATTCGCTCCCCGGGGCTGTTTGCTGGCTATTGGCAGATGCCCGAAAAGACATCAGCGGAGCATCGCGCCGGCGGCTGGTTTATCACCGGCGATGTCGGCTCGGTCGATGCCGCAGGCCGCCTCACGCTTGAGGGCCGGTCAAGCGACATGATCATCAGCGGCGGGTACAACGTGTATCCCAAAGAGATCGAAATGGTCCTCGACGAGGTACCGGGCGTTCTCGAAACCGGCGTGATCGGCGTGCCCCATCCGGACTTCGGCGAGGCCGTGGTCGCGATTGTTGTTCGCGATGGTTCGGCCGAGGTGACCGACGGGCAGCTCGCTGCCGCACTCGATGGCGTCCTCGCCCGCTTCAAGC
>CAWUXP010000041.1:0-3442 GCA_963926495.1 Candidatus Ilumatobacter herschelensis | reverse complement strand
TGGACCCACTGGTTGTGGTCGATTTGGACGAGTGGCACCACTGCCGGGTGCCGAAACGTCGCGTACGCCTCAGTGGCCAGGTGGGTCAGCGTCAGTTCATCGATATCTGGTTCAACGAAGGGCAGCATGACCTCGACGGCTCGCTCGACATAGGTCCGAGCGGTCGACGGCTGCTTGAGCTTCGGCCACTCCTCGGGCATGTACAGGCCACCATCGGTGGCAAGCCCGGCAAGCAGCACATCACTGAAACCCAACACAGGGGCATCACCGCGAGTGGAGACGTACTTCATGCTGATCAGTCTCCAATGACGCGCAGTAGGCCACCGACCTTGAGCACGACGTCAAGCTCGTTGAGTTCACGAACGGTGGCTTGGACATCTTTCTCGAGGGCCGAGTGTGTAATGAACACAAGGCGAGCATCAGGCCCATTTCCCTCTTGCTCTGCGGCGCGGATCGAGACGCCGTGCTTCGCGAAGACGCCAGTGACCGCATGGAGCACACCTGGCTGATCTGCGACGTCGAGCCCAAGCAAGTACTCGGCAGAGGTCTCGTCGATCGCCCGGATGGTTGCCTTGCCGAGCTCGCCGAGCGAACCGTGCGTACCTGCACGCAGGTTGATGGCTGCATCGACGACATCACCGAACACGGCACTCGCCGTCGGCGCCCCACCGGCACCGCGGCCATAGAACATTAATGACCCAACGAAATCGCCCTCGACGAACACTGCGTTGAAGCTGTCGCGCACCGAGGCGAGCGGATGCTGAACCGGCACCATCGTCGGGTGCACACGGACGCTGATCTCTTCGGTTGCCGCATCTCGCTCGACGATGCCGAGAAGTTTGACGACGTAGCCGAGCCGGCGAGCGATCGCGATCTCGGAAGAAGTGATCTCGCTGATGCCCTGGTGATAAACGTCGCCGGCCACGACCTTCTTGCCGAAGGCAACTGTCGCAATGATCGCAGCTTTGGCTCCTGCGTCGTAGCCCTCGACATCAGCTGTGGGGTCACGTTCGGCGTAGCCAAGGCTCTGCGCATCTTTGAGCGCTGCGCCATAGTCAGCATCGCCACCGGCGTCGACCGCGTCGGTCATCTTGGTCAGGATGTAGTTCGTCGTGCCGTTGATGATGCCGAGCACGCGAGTGATTGGTTCTCCGTGCAGGCTCTCGCGCAAGGCACGCATGATCGGGATACCACCAGCAACCGCTGCCTCGAAGAGCAGGTCGCGATGAGCAGCGTCGGCCGCGGCATACAGCTCGGCGCCAACGTTGGCGAGGAGTTCCTTATTGGCAGTCACAACAGGTTTGCCGTGCGCCAGGGCAGCAAGAATAAGTTCACGCGCCGGCTCAATGCCACCAATCGACTCGACGATGATGTCGACGTCGGGGTCGGTGGCGACGCCCATGGCATCGCGGGTCAGTACACCTTCGGCGAGTTCGACATCGCGAGGCGCCGACATGTTCCGGACGGCAACGCGGGTGACAGTGAGGTCGATCCCGGTTCGAGCAAGCACGGTGGCACGCTGCGCCTCCACCAGTGTTACGAGTGCAGCGCCCACGTTGCCGCAGCCGAGCACACCGATCTTGAGAGACGTTATGTCGCTGGTCACGCCGCTGAGGCTACTGGCTGCACACCATCGGTTCTCAGGACATTGCCTGACAGGTACGGTCGGCCAAATGACAACGACCGATCATCCGTTGGCAACCGTGAGCCGAGAATTTCGAGCTGTGGCCGCCATGGTCAGGGATGACCAGTGGAACTTGCCCACGCCATGCCCCGAGTGGAACGTCACCGAAGTGCTTGGGCACGTGATCGCCGGCAGCCAGATGGCTGTAGCGATTGCAGCTGGTGCTGGCCGGGCCGAGGCGATCGATGTGCTGTCAACGGAGTTCATCGGCGACGACCCGCTTCATGCGCTTGACGTCGCCCTGGCGTTGCAGCAGACCGCTCTCGTGGACTCTGTCGTCGATGAGCGGGTGTGCCAACACCCTGCTGGCGACATGCCCGGTGCTCAGCTCGGCGGCCTCCGCATCACCGACCTGCTGGTCCACCAGTGGGATCTTGCTCGGGCAATCGGCGTCAACGAGACGCTCGACCCCGACGTCGTCCAGCTCGTCTGGGATGACATCTCGCCGATGGCTCCAGTGATCGCTCAACTCGGTGTGTTCGGCAACGGTCCAAGCGGCACGGTTCCCGACGATGCTCTGCTGCAGGAACGCCTCCTCGACCTCTTGGGGCGTCGTCCGTAAATCATCACGTTTGGGGAATTACCCCAAACGTGATGATTTAGACGGTGCGGCCGAGGAATGCTGCGAGCTGATCAGCGTTGCAGGCACCATCGGGGCATTCCTGCTCGACACCAAACGGTGCAGCACCGTCTTCGCCGCGGAACCCCGGCTGGATCATTTGGCGGCTGGCTTCGAGGAGTTGCGCGGCCAGCTCGGGGGCGAGGTCGGTGGACTGGCCGGTGGCCTTGGCGAGGTCCCAGCCATGCGTGAACGTGTCGGTCATAGCCAGACCCAGGACAGCGCGACCCGGCATTTCGCCGAACGGCATCTTGACCATGCCGTCGAGTGCGCCGTCGGCTTCGAAACAGTCGACTGTTGCCTGCGTGGCTGCGTCGTATGCGGCGAGGAAGTCCCCAGCGGAATAATCAACTTCTTCGCTGCTCGGCCGCTGACCGGTCATGCCAGCGACGAAAAATCCCTGAGCTCCGATCACGTGGTTGACGATGCTGGCAACGTTCCACGACGCACAGGGGGAGGTGTTCTGCATCTGATCAGCGGTGACGTTGGCGAGGACGCTGCGGGTGCTGGCGTTGACCATCTTGAGAGGTTGTGTGCTCATAGTGGGCAAACTACTCCGAGCGCCGATAGTTGCGAAAGGGGCCTGACCCCATGCGCAACTATCGGCGAACGAGGTCGTGGTACTTCGCCAGGTTCCCCACGACGTCGTTGATGCGGTTCTCGATGTTCACCAATTTATTTATGTCGGTTCTCGTCTCGTGGCGATAGCGGTGGCGAGCAGCTTTATCGAATTGTCAGCCGAGATCGGTGCGCAAGAGGTCGTCGTACGTTTCGCGACGGACCACCAGGCGAGCATCACCGTTGGCTGCGAAGACGACCGGAGGCCGTGTGATCTTGTTGTAGTTCGAACCCATCGAATGCCCGTAGGCGCCCGTGACCGGCGTGGCGAGGAGGTCCCCGACAGCGATGTCGGCAGGGAGTTTCGCCTCGAACGAGAGGACGTCGCCTGATTCGCAGTGCTTGCCGACGAGCCGAGCAGTGAGGTCGCGGGGGGCTAATACGGTGCGGGGTAGGAACGACTCGTACCCGGAGCCGTAGAGCACTGGGCGGGGGTTGTCGCTCATCCCGCCGTCAACCGACACGAAGGTGCGGACACCGGGGATGCGTTTCACCGTGCCGACGGTGTAGACGGTCATCGC
>CAWUXP010000040.1:0-7140 GCA_963926495.1 Candidatus Ilumatobacter herschelensis | reverse complement strand
CGATGTTATCTACTTTTCAACGCCACCACGCCGCATCTTCGCCGCATCATCGCCGCATCATCGCCGCAGCATTGACTCGAACGGCACTCGGTCGATTGCGGTCGAGCCAACTATGTTGTTTCCATGACCAACTTCCATGATCTCGAAATGACGTCCATCACCGGTGAGCAGGTGGGCTTCGACCAGTTCAAGGGCAACCTTGCGCTGGTCGTCAACGTCGCCAGCGCTTGAGGCCTCACACCTCAGTACGCAGGTCTGCGTGCGCTTCACAATGAAAACGACGACGTCGTCGTGCTCGGATTTCCGTGCAACCAGTTCGCGAATCAAGAGCCCGGCACCGACGCTGAGATCCTCGAATTCGCAACCTCGAAGTTCGATGTGAGCTTCCCCATGTTCTCGAAGATCGAAGTGAACGGCGACGGCGCCGCTCCCCTCTATCAGATGCTCAAGGACGCCCAACCTGGCGAAGGCGAGACCGCTGACGTCGCCTGGAACTTCGAGAAATTCCTCGTCGACAAGGCCGGCAACGTGGTCAGACGGTACGCACCGCCGACCACACCTGAAGACATCGCGGCAGATCTCGACCAATTCCGCTGATCCACTGAAACTCACAACGGCGGCGTTCCACCTCAGTGGTGCGCCGCCGTTGTCGCGTCAGCGCTCGCGCGTCAGCGCTCGCGCGTCAGCGCTCTCGCGCCTCCAGCAAATCGATGACAGGGATGTCCGGATCGGGCGTTGATGCGTGATATCGCTCAACCTGTTCGACGCTGAACGCTGCGAAGGCCGCATCGACTTGATCCCAATACGTGCGGCGGATGCCGGCGGTGCCATTGTCCCGTGCTGTTTCGTAGGCCTCGATCGAGGCGGGACGTGGAACGTAGGTGTAAATCACACCGTCGACTGTGCCGCCGTCGTCGTCGAGCACGGTGATGAGATCAGTGACATCAACTCGGTCGTAGTTACGTTCACGTCGGTCGAGATTCTCGAGCTCGCCGCCTGCTACAGAAGCCACCACGCCGTTGACTGTTTCGTCGGCTGACTCGACGACACCGAGCGCCACGATCGTGCCGTCGTCGATGTCAGTACCGTCATCGCGCCTCCACTGCCCAGCGAAATGCATGACCCCGTAGTTCCACCGACGGCCGTAGCCCGCCAGATCGGCTTGGAAGAAGTCGACCTTGTGCACGGCCACTCGGCCGATCGTCCGGGCCATCGACTCTGGGCCGACGAGCGAGCCGTACCCGAAGATCCAGACGGTCTCACCGGAGCGATCGATTTCGCTGGCCGGTTCCTCTGCTGGTTCGCCCGCAGGCACGACCGTCGTTGCCGGCAACACGATCAATTCATTCCACAGGCGGTCGACGGCCGCAACGAGATCAACGAGGTCGCCGGTGTTGTCCACCACGTGGGTGGCAATCTTCAACCGGTCCTCGCGGCCTATTTGGCTGCTCACCCGATTGCGAGCGTCCTCTTCGCCCATCCCACGCTGCTCGACCACGCGTTGCACAGCGAGTTCATACGGGATGTCGACGACGACCGTCGCGGCGAGGCCCTTGCGCGGATTCTCACCGAGGAGTGGGAAGTCGAGTACGACGAGCCGGTCAGTGTCGACATTCTCGTCGATCTGGCGTTGGATCTCCGCCTGCATCGCGGGGTGCACGATGCCGTTCAGATCTTTCAGCGCTTGCTTGTCACTGAACACAATCTCCGCGACTGCTGCACGGTTCAACGTCCCGTCGTCGTTGATGATGTGCCCACCAAACCGTTCTGCCATGACCGCCAGCACCGGCGTGCCAGGGTCTTGCAACTCCCGCGCGATCTTGTCCGCGTCGACAATCGCCGCGCCTCGTTCGGCGAGCAGTTTTGACACTGTCGACTTGCCCGCTCCGATTCCACCTGTCAATCCAACAACGATCACAACGACATGGTGTCAGCCGCCGACCTCTTCAACCAATCCGCCGCTGTTACTTCGCCGCGCATCCACCTCAAAACGCAATCGAAGGAGAACTACAAAGACAAGATGAGGCCTGTGGTTATCTCGTTTCTCGGCCGTCGAGAATCGCGAAAACGAACGATGCCCGACTCAGCCGAGCCGGGCATCGTTCACTTCAGTTTTGCTGCGCCGGAGCGCATCAGATCACTCGGTTGCTGCTGCGTCTTCGGCTGCTGCCACAGCAGGTGCTGCGTCTTCGGCCGGGGTTGCGCCACCTGCAGCTGCAAGAGCTGCGGCCAGTTCGCCTGCAACGGTAGGAGCGTCGTTAGGAGCACCGGTCGGGGCTTCGGTGCCTTCGCCCTCGCCACCTTCGCCGTAGTACTCGCTCCATGCGGCTTCGGCCTCGGCCGATGCCTCACCCTGGACATAGTTGCCCTCGGTGTCGACCTCGAAGTGCTCGCGGTACTCGGCAGCGAGCTCGCCACCTTCGGCAGCCTGCTTGATCGAGAGGCTGATGCGGCGACGTGCGAGATCGAGATCGATGATCTTGACCCACAGTTCTTCGCCCGGTGTGACGACCTGCTCAGGGCTGTCGACGTGATGTGCCGACATTTCCGAGATGTGCACGAGGCCTTCGATGCCGTCGCCGACCTGAACGAATGCACCGAACTGCACCAGCTTGGTGACTCGGCCGTAGACGAGCTGGCCAACCTGGTGGCCTTCGGCGAATTCTTGCCAAGGATCCTGCTGCGTTGCCTTCAACGACAGGCTGATGCGCTCGCGGCTGAAGTCGACGTCGAGGACCTGCACCTTGACCGGGTCGCCAACAGTGACGACGGAGCCGGGGTGATCGACGTGCTTCCAAGAAAGCTCGGACACGTGGATGAGTCCGTCCATGCCGCCGAGATCGACGAATGCACCGAACGACACAACCGAGGACACGGTGCCCTCGCGGATCTCGCCAACCTTGAGGTTGGTGAGGAACTGGTCGCGGGTCTCTTTCTGGTTCTCTTCGAGGTATGCCCGACGAGAAAGGACGACGTTGTTGCGGTTCTTGTCGAGCTCGATGATCTTGGCGTGCACCTGCGTACCGATGTAGGGCGCGAGATCGCGGACACGGCGGAGTTCGACGAGCGATGCGGGCAGGAAGCCACGCAGGCCGATGTCGACGATGAGGCCACCCTTGACGACTTCGATGACCAGACCGGAAACGACTTCGTCGGCTTCCTTCTTCGCTTCGATGTCGCCCCAGGCACGCTCGTACTGCGCACGCTTCTTCGAAAGGAGGAGGCGACCTTCCTTGTCTTCCATCGTGAGCACGAGTGCTTCGACAGATTCGCCCATCGAGACGACTTCGCTTGGATCGACGTCGTTACGGATGCTGAGCTCGCGGCTCGGGATCACGCCTTCGCTCTTGTAGCCGATGTCGAGCAGGACTTCGTCTTTGTCGATCTTGACGACGATGCCGTGGACCATCATCCCGTCTTTGATCTCGACCATGGTGCCGTCGATCGCGTCAGCGAAGGACATACCGAGGTCGTCGGAGGTGATTTCGCGAGGGGTGTAGTTGCCCTCGTCATCGAAGGTGCCGAATGGGCTATCGGCGACCGGAGCGGCTGTGGCTTCCGGGTTCTCTTCGATGGGGGTCTCTTCAGAGACGGGCGTAATGGTGTCGTCGGACAAGGGGATACTCGTTTCGGATACGGATCTTGAGATGAATGGATGGGATTGCGACGCCACTTCATCGGCGGCATTGCAATCACGAAGCGTATCGGGCTAAGGCCTCGCCAGCACACGCTGGTCTGGCGCTCAGCGAGAGGCGATAACGAGGAACTCGGGCGACTCGATCGTGGCCGGATCAGACCCGTACTGCCCAGGCTCGACACTGCAGATCGCATCGACCGCAAAGCCGTGCGTGCTCAGCAACAGCCGCAGCTCGCGCGGGGTGTAGCAGCCGGTCCACAGATCTACGGTCTTCGATTCACCGGACTCGCTGCGGATCTCCGTTCGTTCGTGGCTGACGCCCGTGTCGGCATCGAACGCAGCATCGTCGTGGTATTTCACGGCGAAGTACGCGTTGAAGGCACTGAGGGCGAGTCGGCCACCTAGGCGCAGCGCTGACGCCATTCCGGCGACGACCGACGCATCATCGCCGTCAGCAGTCATCATCCCAAACGCCCCCTGGCAGAGACAGATCACGGCGTCGAATTCATCAGCGAACCCCAAGTGCCGGGCGTCTCCTCGCGCAAACGTGGCTGCTTCCAAGGACTCGGCGCCCGCAGCCGCGACCCCAATGTCGATGAATCGCTGACTGATGTCGACACCGTGGGCAACAATCCCGCGCCGTGCAAGTTCGAGCGAGTGGCGACCAGTGCCGCATCCAACGTCGAGCACCCGGTCGCCAGCGGTAAGCCCCAGTGCGGCGATGACGTGATCGACCTCTTGCACCGTTCCCTTCGTGTGGGCATATCGGTCGTAGGCCGTGCCCATGTGGTCTGCGAGCGGCTCGAACCAGTGGTCAGTCATCGCACAGTTTCAGTTGGGGTCAGACCCCAACTGAAACTATCCCTTCGCAGCTGCCCACGTGTCGCCCCAGCTCACGTTGACTTCGAGGGGGACATCGAGCTCGGCGGCATCACGCATGATGTTGATCAGCAGTGGGCCGACCGTGTCTTTTTCTTCTGGAGGCACTTCGACGAGCACTTCGTCGTGCACCTGCAAGATGAGAACACTCTTATGGCCATTGGAGACCAACTCTTCGTCGATGCGCACCAGCGCGACCTTGAAGATGTCGGCCGCAAGACCCTGGATGCCGGCGTTCATTGCCTGCCGCTCCCCCGCCTGACGCACTCGGAAGTTCGAGTTCATCAGCTCAGGAATTGGGCGACGACGACCAAACAGCGTTTCGGTGTACCCACGTTCGCGAGCCTCTTCGACTGTGGAGTCCATGTAAGCCTTCACGTTCGGGAACGCTTCGAAGTAAGCCTCGAGGATCGGTGCCGCCTCGTCGACCGGGATGTTCAGTCGTTGCGCCAACCCGTATGCCTCCATGCCGTAAGCCAGGCCATACGACACCATCTTGGCCTTGGAGCGCTGATCGAGCTTGACGTCTTCGGGTGCCACGCCAAACACGCGAGCGGCGGTGGCATTGTGAATGTCCTGCCCGGTGGTGAACGCTTCGATTAGGCCCGGGTCCGAGGCGAGGTGAGCAATACAGCGCAGCTCGATCTGGTTGTAGTCGGCGACAAGTAATTCCGTGCCCGGCGATGGAACGAAGATCTTGCGGAACTGGCGACCCTGTTCGCTGCGCACCGGAATGTTGTGCAGGTTCGGCCGGTCGGACGAGAGCCGGCCGGTCCGTGCGACGGTCTGGTTGAACGTCGCATGGATGCGGTTGTCGTCGGCGACTTCGTGCAGCAAACCTTCGCCGTACGTACCGCGCAGCTTGTCAACTTCGCGGTGCCGCATGAGCGGGCCGAGAAACTCTGGCCATTCGGGCAGCAGCTTTTCGAGCGTCGACGCGTCGGTCGATGGGCCCGTCTTGTTTTTCTTTATCGGGGTCAGGCCCTTCTCGTCGTACAGCAGCTCACGTAGCTGCTTCGGCGAGTTCAGATTGAGATCTTCCTTGCCAGCGACAGCACGCAGCTCGGCCGCCAGGGAGTCGACCTCGGCCTTGAGTCGATCGTTCAGGCGACGCAGTTCGTCGATGTCGACTCCGACACCGAAGTGCTCCATCTTGGCAAGCACCAGCACGAGTGGGTTCTCCATCGTGTCGTAGAGCTCGGCCATGCCCTGCGCTTCAAGGCTCTCATGGATCGGCACGGCGAGGTGGTGCACGGCCAGCGCGTCTCGGCCAGCCACTTCGGCATCGCTCATCGAGGTGCCGTCGAGGTCGAGTTGCCCTGACTTGGCTGCATCGGATGGCCGGGCGAAGCCCGTGTACTTCTCGATCAGGTCGGGCAGTGCGTAGCGGGCTTCGGCCGGGTCGATCAGGTACGCCGCGATTGCGGTGTCGAGCGTGAGGCCGCGCACTTCGATGTCAAGCTGGAGCAGCGAGCGCATCATCTCTTTGACGTTGTGGCCGCGCACGCTGGTGTGGGCAGCCAAGGCTGCGCCAACAGACTCGTCGCCAAGGAGGTGCGCGGGGACCCACGCAACTTCGGACGACGAAGCGTCTGAGACCACGGCGATGCCCGTCAGGAACGAACGGCCAGGTTCGCCAGTCCACGCAGCTGATACGTCGAGATGCTCGGCGACAGAGATGAGCGCAGCGGCATCCGCAGAAGATTCCAGAACAGTGACTTCAGCAACGATCTCTTGGCGTTCTTCGCCTGGGCCCAGATCGACCGCACCGCCGAGCGAAGCAAGCGCTTCGGTGATTCGGCCACCGAGGGCGCGGAATTCGAGGAACTCAAAGAGCCGCTTCATCTCGTCGGGGTCAGGCGATGAGCCGAGCCCGGTCCGAGCAGAGCGATCGGTGAAGTCGACATCGACCTCGACACCGTCAATCTCGACAGTGAGCGGCGCGTCAAAGTGCAGCGTCATGAGGTCGAGGTTCTTACGGGCGCGCGCTTCGTTTTCGATGAGATTCGACTTTAACTTTGGCGTCTGTTCGTCGACGTTGGCAAAGATGCCGTCCAGGCCGCCGTACTTGTTGATCAGCTTGGCGGCGGTCTTCTCGCCGACACCCGGAACGCCAGGCAGGTTGTCGGAGGTATCGCCGCGCAGCGCTGCGTACTGCACATACATCGCAGGCGTGACGCCGGTTTTCTCTTCGATGCCAGCCTCGTCGTACAGGGCGTAGTCGCTGACCCCACGCTTGTTGTACAGAACACGGACGTGCGGATCGCTCACCAACTGGTAGCTGTCACGATCACCAGTGACGATGATGACGTCTTCGCCGAGGTCGGTGAGCTTGCGAGTCGCCGTGGCGATCAGATCGTCAGCTTCCCAACCGACCTGGTCGATCGAGGTGATCCCGAGTGCGTCGAGCACTTCGCGGACCAGGCCCATCTGCTGGCGCAAGATGTCGGGCGCAGCGTCGCGCTGAGCCTTGTATTCGGGTTCGGCTTTGTGCCGGAACGTCGGCTCCGGCCGGTCGAACGCGACGAGGATCCCGTCGGGCTGCTGGTCCTTCAGAACATACGCCAGCATCGAAGTGAAGCCGAAGACGGCGTTCGTGACCTGACCGCTGGCCGTGGCCATGT
>CAWUXP010000039.1:0-12588 GCA_963926495.1 Candidatus Ilumatobacter herschelensis | reverse complement strand
GAGCCCGAGGTCGCAGGCTCCGATCCGACGTTGATCCAGACGAAGGCGTATCGAGACGGCGATGAATGGGTCATCAACGGTCATAAGTGGTTTATCTCAGGGGCGCGCCGAGCACAGTTCGCGATCTTGGTGTGTCGTACCGAAGAGAACCCCGATATCCCGCAGGCTGCGAACTCGGCGTTCATTATCGACCTGCCACACGAAGGATGGAACGACGTCCGCGAAGTCGAAACCATGCACGGTGGCACAGGGCACTCTGAGATCGTGATTACCGACCTGCGGGTGCATAACGATCAGATGCTCGGTGGGCGTGGCCAGGGTCATCTGCTTGGCCAGTACCGGCTTGGCCCAGCCCGTCTCGCGCACTGCATGCGCTGGATTGCTCAGGCCGAAACAGCACTCGACATGATGGTCGACCGGTCGCTCAACCGTTACTCGCATGGTTCGCTACTCGCCGAAAAGCAGGGTATCCAGTGGATGATTGCCGATAGCTCGATGGAGATCTACCAGGCGAAGCTGATGGTGTTGCACGCTGCCTACAAGATCGACAACAAGCAAGACTTCAAAGCCGAGGTCTCGATGGCCAAGCACTTCGTTGCGAACATGTTGGGCCGCGTGATCGACCGCTCGATCCAGGTCCACGGTGCGCTCGGCTACTCGACCGACACGCCGTTGGCGCACATGTATCAGCACGCCCGGTGGGCACGCTTCGCCGACGGTGCCGATGAAGTTCACCAGATGCGCATTGCCCAACGCACGATTGCGGCGTACACCGACGAGGGTTCAACGCGCCGCGCCACCGGCAACCTGCCGATTTAGGCCGCTGGTAGCCGGTGCAGCTGTCAGCTGGCGGTGCCGCTTAGGCGGCGGGGCGGAGGTCGCTGAAGGTGGTGCCGTTGGGTGTGATGAGGTGGATGCGGCCGTGGCGGTCGCGGCGGCCGTGCAGTTGTTTGGTGTGTTTGTGTCGGTCGTGTGGTCCGCAGAGTGGCATCGAGTTGGCTTGGTTGGTTTCGCCGCTGTTGATCCAGGGTGTGATGTGGTCGACGTCGCAGAATTCGGCGGGGATGTCGCAGCCGCGGAACCCGCATTGGACGGCGAGGAGTTGTGCTGCGTTGCGCAGCCACCAATGCAGTGTCGAGATCGGCGATGTTGGCGTCTGCCAACTCCTCGATCCGGGCTGCGAACATGTGTCCGATTGTACCGCAGCAACACCAACGAATATAGCTGCCTATCAGGGGTGATACCTACATCGGTGGCGTTCCTTCCCGCTGGCTTTGAGTGGGTTGCGATGTCTCGTATCGCGGTTCCTCATTGCGCGTCAGGGCCCGCCGACTGACGCTCCGGCGGCCTCGCGAGGCGCGCGCTCATTGGCCTCTCAGGCGGTCCTGGTGCCACAGAATTCTGAAAGAATTTCTGGGGTCAGGGCGCTCGCCAACTCGATGCGCTGCCCTGGAAGTTCGTTCGTGGCGGTGCGGAGCACGACGACGGTGGTTTCTGACCGCGTCACGATCAGCAGCGTCGGAGCACGAAGACGGTCGACATGCTGCCGAGGCCTTTGATGTGGATGCCGTGTTCGGTGAACTCTTGCTCGGCAAGGCCGGACGAAACGACGTTGGTCAATGCGTTAGTGAACTCGGGGACTTTGAGCGCGTGATCGTTGTACGAAAAGACCATGTGGCCCCCGGTTGCGAGCGCTTCGAGCGAAAGGCGAAGCAGTGAAGCGGGGGCTGCCCCGAGACCGATCACGCCGACTGCCGCAATGGCGTCGTAGGTACCCAGGGCGAACGGGAACGGGTCCTCGATATCAGTGACCCAGGTGTCGCGATAGAGGCCAGCTACTCGGGCGACGTCGAGCATCTCTGCGTTCACATCCGTGCCAGCGAGATTGGTGAACCCGGCTGTAGCGAGTGCAGCTCCGGACAAACCAGTTCCGCAACCGATGTCGAGAACAGTAGCGTCGGACGCAACCACACGGCGTAGCGCCTCGGCGCAGCGCCGTGGTGTTTGGTAGCCCTGGCGAGTCAGTTCGTCGTCGTAGCTCGCCGCCCACTGCGTGTAATACGCGTCGGTGTCGGCTTGCGTGGCTAAGTCGTACACATTTTGGAGGTAGTTGGCCGCGCTGTTGGTATCGCTCATCGCTGGCTCACGGCTCGGCGATGATGGCGTGCTGCTTGAGTTCGGCGAGGTCGAGGTATTCCAGCGTGCTGACGTGGGTCGACTCGAGGACGACGTCGCACGCCTGTCCGGCGTCGAAGGCTTCCTTCCAGCGCATCGCGCAGACGCACCACTGGTCGCCGGGGGCCAGACCGGCGAAGCCGTATTGCGGCATCGGAGTGCTGAGGTCGTTGCCGCGCGACGCCGAGTAGGCAAGGAAGTCGGCGGTGACACGGCAGCACACCGTGTGCATGCCGGGGTCGTCGCCACGGTTCTCGCAACAGCCGTTGCGGTAGTAGCCGGTCATTGGGTCGTAGGAACACGGCATCAGATCGGTACCGAGGACGTTCATCTGCTGCATCTTCTGAGTCTGGCATCCAAACGCCTGCGAAACGAGCGCAGGATCTTGAAACACCGATCCATGTCAGCAACTACGGTCGTCGGCATGGGGTCATCAGCGCTCAAACTCGACTCGCTCGCCGCCACTGCTCGGCGCTGGTATCCGGACGACCCGCTCGCCGATTGTTTCATGGCGGAATACCACCGTGACGTTCCGATCGACGACGTCGAAGATCTGGATCTCGGCGATGTGGTGAGTGTTGCTGCGGCTCATCTTGAACTCGGCCGACACCGCGCAGCAGGACAGACGCTCGTCCAGGTCATCGTGCCGCCGGCACAGACCCGGGCGTCGGGCAGCGCCGTACTCCTTTTCGTCACCGACGACATTCCGTTTCTCGTCGACACGGTCCGAATGGTGCTCGATCGTCGATCTCTCGGGATCGAGCTATTGGTCCTCCCGATGCTGTCGATCGTTCGAAATAGCGATGATGAGTTGGTCGAGGTGGTCGAGCGGGGCGCCGCTCGGCCGCCCGGGACGCATGTGGAAGCGTGGACGCAGATCAGGCTGAATGGCTGCCATGCCGACCTTCTGTCGGATGTCGAAGACGAAGTCACGGCCGCCATTTCCGACGTGGTCCGGATCGTTACCGATTTCCCCGAGATGCGTGAACGGCTCGTGAGGGTTGGCCGAGACGATGCGCTCGTTGCCTGGTTAGCCAATGAGCACTTCGTGCTGCTCGGTGCAGCGTCGTACGAGCGACGCGTTGGTGTCACCGGCGAGGTGAGCCTGCATTTGGTGGCTGGCTCCGAACTCGGTGAGTACCGCCCCGATACCCGGCTCGATGCAACAGCAGTCGGGCCACCGTCTAAGGCTGGCGACGTCGAAGTGGAGCCCGTGGTGATCGCTCGAACCGAGGCGCTGTCGACCGTCCACCGGGCGGTCCGTCTGACGAGCATCGCGATCCGTCGGGCCACGGAACACACGGTGATCGAAGAGCGATTTATCGGCTTGCTCGGGAGTGACGCATATCGGGAAAGCGTGTTTGCGATCCCAGTATTGCAAGAGCGGGCGGCCGCACTTCTCGAACTGTCCGGGGCGGCGGCGATCAGCCACACTGGCCGAGCGATCAAGAACGTGGTCGAGACGTTGCCGCGAGATGTTGTGTTCGAGTTGGGCCAGCACGACCTGGCAAGCCTCGTGATCGACATCGTCGGCTTGCAGGAACGTTCCATCGTCCGTGTCTTCGATGTTGCCGAGCCGGTGGGTTCGTTCTGCACCGTGTTCGTCTACTTGCCGCGGTCCCGTTTTGTCGCTGGTCTGGAAAACGACGTAGCAGACCTGGTGGCTGACCACTACGGCGGCGACGTGCGTGATGTCGAAACGTTGGTCGGTTCGAGTTCACTCGCCCGCATCTCGATGACGGTCCGAACGAGCGGGCCGGTCGACCTCGATCGACTCGCCGAGATCGTCGATGGTGCAACCGCATCATGGGATGACCAGGCGCGTCTGGCCCTTGTTGCTCGGGTCGGGGCGCATCGAGCGCGTGACGTGCTCAGCCGAGTGGGTGCGGGAATTGAGCGCGACTACCGAGCCCGGGTCGAGCCGGAGCGCGCTGTTGACGACCTCTTACGCGTCGCCTCATTGATCGAGCAGCAAGATGAATCAGTCGCTACCTCGATGAGTCGATCGACGGACCCGGCGACAGGGAAGTGGCGTTTCAAGGTGTTCCGGCGCGACCACGCTTTAACGATTGCCGAACTCGTCCCGCAACTCGCCCACCTCGGACTCCACGCGATCGAAGAGCACCCGAGTGAATTCGTCGTCGGCGACGACACTGTTCGCCTTTATGACATTGGTGTTCGTCTGGATGGCGATGTCGAACCCACCGACCGACAGATTTCCGAGGTGCAACTCGGGTTCCGCGCGCTGCTCCGTGGCGATGTGGAGGCCGATGGGCTGAATCGCTTGGTACTCGCTGCAGGGGTCACCATTCGGCAGGTGGCGGTGTTGCGGACGTACTCGCGCTACCTCCGGCAGGCCGGCTTTCCGTTCAGCCAGAAGTACATCGAGGAAGTGCTGGTTCGGCTCGCCCCGATAGCCAGCGCCCTGCTCGACCTGTTCGCCGCTCGCTTCGACCCAGCAAGCGAGCCGAACCCGACCGAATCGGCAGTGGTCACCAACGCCCTGCGCTCAGATGTCCTGGGACGGCTCGAGCGGGTCCCATCGCTCGATGACGATCGCATTTGTCGCGCCGTGCTGGTGCTGATCGACGCCACTACCCGAACGAATGCCTATCGTCCTCGCCCTGATGGCACGCTTTCCGAAGAGATCGCTGTCAAACTCGATGCGAAGTCGGTCGGATTCCTGCCTGAACCCCGGCCGATGTTCGAGATTTTCGTGTGCTCACCGCGCATCGAGGGCGTCCATCTCCGTGCTGGTGCGGTGTCGCGAGGTGGCCTCCGCTGGAGTGACCGTCGCGAAGATTTCCGTACCGAGGTGCTCGGGCTGGTGAAAGCCCAGATGGTGAAGAATGCAGTGATCGTTCCGGTCGGGGCGAAGGGCGGTTTCGTTGTCAAGCAGGGCACCGCACCGCCGTCCGACCGCGATGCAATCCGGGCCGAAGGAGTTGATCGGTACCAACGCTTCATCCGGTCGTTGCTCGACGTCACTGACAACCTCGTCGCAGGAGGAGGCGGCAAGACAATCGTCGTGCACCCGCCGGCCTGTGTTATCTACGACGACGATGACCCGTACCTCGTTGTCGCAGCGGACAAGGGGACGGCGACGTTCAGCGATATCGCCAACGAGGTGGCTGATGACTACGGATTCTGGCTCGGTGACGCGTTCGCATCAGGTGGCAGTAACGGCTACGACCATAAGGTGATGGGCATCACGGCGCGCGGTGCATGGGAGAGCGTGCGGCGCCATGCGCGGGTGATGGGCAAAGACGTCGAGACCGACACGCTCACGGCTGTTGGCATTGGCGACATGTCGGGTGACGTGTTCGGTAACGGCATGTTGTTGTCGACGCACCTCAAACTGGTCGCGGCATTCGACCATCGCGACATCTTCCTTGACCCAACCCCGAATGCGGTGGTTTCCTTTGCCGAACGGCAACGGCTATTCGACCTGCCGCGCTCAAGTTGGGCCGACTACGACACCGGGCTCATCTCAGAGGGCGGTGGGGTGTACCCCCGATCGCTCAAGTCGATTCCGATTTCAAACCAGGTGCGGGCAGCGCTCAGCCTGGGCGCGGGGATCACCGAACTGGCCCCGAGCGCGCTGCTGTCCGCCATCCTCCGAGCGCCTGTTGAGCTGTTATGGAACGGCGGCATCGGGACCTACGTCAAGGCGAGCAACGAGTCGCACGAGTCAGTTGGCGATCGGGCGAACGATGCGATCCGAGTTGACGGCGCTGATCTGCGCTGCAGCATCGTTGGTGAAGGTGGCAACCTGGGGCTCACTCAGCTCGGTCGGGTCGAGTACGCAATGGCCGGCGGCTTGATCTACACCGATGCCATCGATAACTCAGCTGGCGTCGACTGCAGCGACCATGAGGTGAACATCAAGATTGCACTCGCCAGCCTCGTCGCCAGTGGTGAGCTCTCTGACGTCGATCGGAATGCCTTACTCGAAGAGATGACCGACGAGGTCGCGGAATTGGTACTCGACGACAACCGTGCACAAACGCTCGCGCTGATGATTGCTCGCACACAGTCGTTGTCGATGGTCAACGTGCATGCCCGATACCTCGATGCCCTCGAGGAGGAGGGACACCTCAACCGGGCACTTGAGGCGCTTCCCAATGACAAGCAGATCGCAGAACGTCAGGGTGCGGGCAGTGGGCTTCGTGCTCCTGAGTTCGCGGTCCTGATTGCGTCGACAAAGAATGCTGACATCGCGCAGCTCGTCGCGAGCGATCTCCCCGACGAGGTGGTCCTCGAAGCCGACCTCTTCGAGTACTTTCCCCGTCCGCTGGGCGAGCGGTTCCCCGAGGCCATCCGGACGCATCGGCTCCGTCGCGAGATCATCGCTACCAGCCTGGTCAACAACATGGTCAACCTCGCAGGCATCTCGTTCGATCACCGAATGACCGAGCAGTCTGGCGCATCGGTTGCCGATGTTGCCCGAGCATTTATTGCATCCCGGAACACTGTTGGCTTCACCGGCCTGTGGCAGGAGGTCGACTCACTCGGAAGTTCGATCGACCTTGACGTGCAGATCGCACTCTTCCTAGACGTCCGGCGGATGGCCGAACGCTCGACCACGTGGTTACTCCGACGGCGCCGCGCGCCGATTGACATAGCTGCAGCAATTGACACTTTCTCAGCCGGCTTCGCCTTCCTGAGCGACTCGCTCGACGAAATGGTCGGCGGGCGTGTGGCTACAGAGATGCAGTCTGTCCGCGACGCGCGGATCGCCGCAAACGTTCCGCCCGAGCTGGCAGCCCGGTCGGCACGCTGGCCGTGGCTGCATACGAGCTTCGATGTCATCGAGATCGCCCACGCTGAGTCGTGCAACGTGGCCGATGCTGGGACGGCGTACTGGTCGGTTTTCGAATCGTTCGACGTCGGCTGGCTGTGGGATGGCATTGGTGCATTGCCGCGCTCTGATCGCTGGCAGACGCAGGCGCGGGCGTCGCTCCGAGACGACCTAATGACGGTCCTGGCTGACCTCACGGCGCACGTGATCCGGACGGCCGAAGGCTTGCCAGACGCTTGGATCGGGGCGAATCGTTCGGCATACAACCGGATGATCGACATGGAGACCGAGATTCGTCGGGCCGAATCGTTCGATCTCACGACGCTGTCGGTCGCACTCCGCCAACTGCGCAACCTCACGGTCAACGCAACGCGCTGAGCGCTGCGCTGTCTTCTTAGCACGCTGGGGCGCGCGGGGCGAGTTCAGAGGATGGGGAGGATGGGGAGGATGGTGAAGATGGTGAAGATGGGGAGGAAGGCTGAAAGGTCAGACCCACCAGCCGCTGAAGTCGACAATGAGGTTGGAGGCTCCGCTGGTGAAGAGGCACGACCGGGCATCGTTTGTGACCTTGGCGATTGCGCCGTTGGCGTTGGCCGCGCCAGGGGACGCAGACACCGCGGTGGCGAGCGGGCGTTTGCCGCATGACCATGAGGTCACGAAGCCAGGTGTGGTGTGGCCGACGACGGTGATAACCATGCTCGCAGCGACGGCGTGGGCGCCGTTCGGCGCCGCCGGAATCTTGAAGGCGATCGACGAGCCAGCTGCGAGCATTGGCCCGAATCGGGTGTCGAGCAGGCGCTGGGGGTCCGCGGTTACAAACTCGAGGCCGCTCTCGGCGAAGAACCCAGTGAGATCGATGACCAAGTCGGTTGCGGTGGACGAATAGATGCAGAACGATTCGTGTGAGTCGAGCGCGACGATCGCGTTGTTGCCGCGGGCGGCTTGGCTTTCGAAGTTGAGCGATGCCGTTTGAGGAGGCCGAGCCGAGCATGGGTAGGCCGTGATGTATCCGGGGCCGACCGCACCGACAGCTGTCAGGTTGACCGCTGCAGCGGTGCTGCCGTCAGGGACAATGCCGGCGAGCGAGACCCGGGTCGTCGTGTTCGCAACGAGAGTATTGTCGAGACCGACGCTAATCCGAGTGTCGACGACTCGAACCGGTGTGGAAACATGGAGGCCGCTGTTTCCTGCGGGGCCGATCCAAGCAGTGGCGTCGATGACGATGTCGGTCTCGACCAGTGAGAATACGCAGATATCTCCGAATTCGTCGAGCTTGGCGATTGTCGAGTTGCCAATGACGTTGCCTTGGCCGAAGACCAGCGATGCGGTGCGATTGGTGACGGGCACGTTCAGGCATGGGGTGATCTGGAGGTAGCCGTTGGCTGACGGGTTGACCGCCACGACGTTAAGGACAGCGCTTGTCGCTGTTGCTGAGATGGCGGTGTGATCGCTCACGGCGACGCGGGTTGTCGAGCCAGCGGTAGCTCGGGATGCGCCGCCGGTTCCGAACCGGGTGTCGAGTAGTCGGACCGGGGCGATCGGTGTGAGGAGGTCGCCCTCGGGTTCGTCCGGTTGCGGCGTCGGCAGGGTGACGGTGGTGGTTGTCGCGGGAACTGTTGTTGTCGTGGTGCTGGTGCTGGCGGGAACCGTTGTTGTCGTGGGGGTGGAGTTGCCGTATGGCGCGCCGTCGATGGCGAGGATGAATTCGCCGATCGAGCCGTATGCGGTGAACCCGGTGGCCGGCGTCAGCCAGTCGAGGCTCGTGACACGCACGGTGTACGTCCCCTGAGCGACGTTGGCGTTGAGCGTGGTCGACCATTCTCGAGGCCGCAGCGGAGTCACCGCAGCGAGCACGGTCGAGCCGTCGAGGAGTTCAGCTCGGGCGAAGAGATTGCCGTTGGTCGTGGTGGGATCGAGGCTGATGGAGAGCGGACCCGCACCGACCGTCACGCTGAACTCGGTGCTGATCCCGCCCCTGGCCAGCGACCCGATGACGGAGTCGCTGTGGTCGAGGGCTGTCAGGGCCGCAGCGTCGCGGGCGCCGAGCCGGGCGAAAAGAATCGACAGATCGTCTTGGGTCTGAGTTGCGCCAGGGTACTCGCCCTTGGACCACTGGGTATGCGACTTGGTGTAGCCGGATCCCATGATCGGGGCCCAGCCGGTCCCTGTGTCGTCCGTGTGGCCCTGGTAATAGTCGAGAGATCCGATTCCGTCGTGGTAGAGACCAAGCGTGTGGCCGGCTTCGTGCGACGCTGCTTCGGCGACGTACTTCCAGTAACCGCCGGCGAGGTTGTTGCTGAAGACGAATGCAGGGGTGCGTTCTTCGGTCGGTCCGTCTGTCCAGCGCATCGAGTTGATGTAGGCGACCCCACCCGCCCCGCCATACCAATCGTGGGTGGGGGAGATCACGATACGGATGCCGTACCGGCCGTCGATGACGCTGTCGCGTTTGAGGTCGTCGAGGCTCGGTTCTTCGGTAGTGACGTCCACGTTGAAGGGAGCAAAGTCTTCAGCGACCATCTCCCAGATCTTGACGATGTAGCTCTCGGTGTTGGCTGGGTCGCTCGGCTGATACGGGACCGACGTGAAGGTAGTGGGCCGTGGCGACTCGTTCCAGGGAGTGCCCGTGGTGGTGTGGCCGGTGAAGTCAAGGTAGATAATCAGGTCGGCGAGTGGATTGGAGTGCAGGACGTAGGCCTGCGAGGCCGGCGGTGATTCCTGGCTGAGGGCAGCAGCTGCCGTTCCACCGGTGTCCTCACCCTCCGATGGCGCGTACAGAGTGTCGAGAACATCGTGGCGGAGGTGTGGGCCGTATGTGCTGGGTTCGGTGACGAGCAGGCCGGCGGTCGTGACCTCGACCGTGTCGTCAAGTGCAACTTCGATCGGGATGTCGACTACGCCGCCGTCTGGAGCAACGAGTTCGACGAGTTCGCCGCTGCCGTTGTCGAATGTGGTGCCGTCGTCGAGGTCGATGTCTGCAGGCGGCCGACTGGAATCGGTGTCGGGACCATTGGCGAAGGCTGGGAGAGGAGCGAGCAGCAGAGACGCACCGACCACGCACATCAGCGTTCGTTTCCGGATAGGCATCTTCATAGTCACATTTTTCTATCGGCTTGAGGGACCGGAAGGGAGAGGACCGAGGGTGCATCTTGATGCAGTCTTACCAGTGGTCGATCGCAGTGGTCGATCGCAGGGGTCATCAGAGCCGCCGGTGTGAAACGTTGTGCAACATGGTCGATCCACGACACCGTCGACGGATAGCGTCGAACACGAAATGACCTCTCAACCTCGCTTTCGATTCGCACCTTCGCCGACCGGCTTCTTCCATGTCGGAGGCGCCCGGACGGCGTTGATGAACTGGGCGCTTGCTCGGCGTCTGGAAGGCACGTTTGTCCTTCGCATCGAAGACACCGACGAGGCCCGAAATCAGCCCGAGTGGACTCAGGGCATCATCGACGCGCTCGCCTGGATCGGCATCGACGAGAGCGACCCGCATTTTGAGGGTCCACACTTCCAGAGTGCGAACGCTGAAGCGCACGTCGCTGCCGCCCAACGCCTGTTTGCGTCAGGTGCCGCGTACTACTGCGATCTGACCGGTCAAGAGGTTCAGGATCGAGCGAAAGAGCTGGGGATCACCGGTTACGATGGCCACTCGCGTGAACGCGGGCTCCAGGCCGGGCCGGGCCGTGTGTTGCGATTCCGCGTACCTGAAGGCCGCACGATCGTGAAGGACCTTGTGCGTGGCGACGTCGATTTCGATAACGGGACAATCGAGGATTTTGTGCTGCTTCGTGGCAACGGCGCCCCGATGTTTCTACTCGCCAACGTGGTCGACGACATCGAAATGGCGATCAGCCACGTGGTTCGTGCCGAGGAGCACCTGCCGAATACGCCGAAGCAACAGATGCTGTGGGATGCGCTCGGTCAGGCCCCGCCCGTATGGGCCCACGTGCCCGTTCTGGTCAACGAGCAGCGCAAGAAGCTGTCGAAACGCCGTGACAAAGTGGCGCTCGAGCAGTACCGCGACGACGGGATCCTCGCCGACGCCATGGTCAACTATCTGATGACGCTCGGCTGGACGCCGCCCGGTGCCGAAGAGGCAGGGAGCGAGATCGTCACATGGAGCCAGATCGAGGCCGACTTTGCGCTCGAAGACGTCAACCTGTCGCCGGCTTTCTTCGATGTGAAGAAGTTGACGGCGTTCAACAAGCAGTACATCAAGAACATGGACCCGGCCGAGTACCTCGTGGCGGCATCGGCGCAGTTGCCGCCCGAGTGGGACCGTGCAAGCTTCGCGGCTATTGCACCGCACATTCAAGAGCGCCTCGAGCGGCTGACCGATGTGCCGGGCACCGTCGACTTCCTGTTTTGGCCTCAGGGCGACGACGCTGCTCCGATTGACTACGACGAGGCCTCGTGGACGAAGGCGACCGGACCAGAATGGTCAGGTCCGCTCTTGATCGACGTCATCGACGCGTACGCCGCCCTCGCATCGTGGGATCACGAGTCGCTGAAGGCTGCGATCGAAGATGTGATGGTTCGCTTCGAAGTAAAGCTCGGCAAGGCGCAGGCGCTGCCACGCGTCGCTGTCACCGGTCGGGCTGTCGGCCCACCGCTGTTCGAGTCGTTTGAGGTGCTCGGTCGCGACGAAACACTGCGGCGGCTGCGTGCTGCCCTCGGCCGGCTCGGGAGCTGAGGAGCGTCAGATGCCAGGTGGGCTGACGGAACAGCGCGTCGTTACGCCTGTGGGCCCTCCGGTGCGGCCTTCAACGCGAAGGCGGCGTCGGATCCTGTTGGCAGGCAGCCTGGCAATCATTCTTGTGATCGGCTACTACCTGGTCTCGCTCTTTCAGGTGTACTCCACAGGCAGCCACGATCAGGCCCGTGCCGTCGACGCCATCGTGGTGATGGGCGTGGCCCAATACGACGGTCGTCCATCTCCACAGCTCGCAGCGCGGCTCGACCACGTTGTCGAGCTCTGGCCGCAAGGGTTTGCGCCGATCGTCGTCGTCACCGGTGGCAACCGGCCGGGCGACCGCTTCACCGAAGCCGAGGCCTCAGCCGCGTATCTGATCGAGCGCGGTGTGCCCGAGGCGTTGATTGTGCTCGAAGACCGCGGGGCCACGTCGTTCGAGTCGCTGGAGCGTGTGGCGGTCCTGTTGGCGGATAGAGCGCGGAGCGACGACAACAGCGTGCTGGTCGTGACCGACCCGTATCACTCGCTCCGTTCACGTCTCATCGCCGAGGAGGTCGGCATGACCGCCTATACGTCGCCGACGAATACGTCAGTGGTGACCGGCGTCCGCTCGCTCGAGCGTCACATCTGGGAAGCTGGCGGTGTTGCGATCGGGCGGGCGCTGGGCTTCGGCCGGCTGAGCGAACTCATCGACTGATCGGTGTCAGATACGGGTCTTCGACATCGACGGTGGTCGGTGGAGCCGACCGCCGATATGCTCCCGACTGCATCGTCCGGTGAGCGTGAAGAGCGCTCGGCGGATCAGCACTCTGGGGTGTGGTGTAATTGGCAACACGGCAGTTTCTGGTTCTGTTATTAGGGGTTCGATTCCCTTCACCCCAACGCTTCGCTCGGCCACTTTGGCCGAGGGAATCAC
>CAWUXP010000038.1:0-3001 GCA_963926495.1 Candidatus Ilumatobacter herschelensis | reverse complement strand
TGCAGTCCCACAGATGCGCTGCGCCGCCAACGACATCGCGTTCGACAACGGTGACTTCGGCACCCATCCGCGCTGCGTGCGTTGCCGCGTTGTTACCGGCAGGGCCGCCGCCGAGGATGACAAAACGTGTGCTCACGCCAGCCAGGTTACGAGACGTTTCAGGTGAGGGGTGACAACACCGCAGCCGTCAGTGTTCGTCGCCGCCAGCCGACGAGAGGCTGTCTTCGACAAAAAGCGTCGAACGTTGCGTGTCTCCGCCAAACGCAGCACTCGTCGCGCTCTCGACGTTCGGGCAGTATCTGCTCGGATACAGCCCCTGGTGCCGCGGTTCGCCGACCCACTCGAAGTGCATCCCGTCCGGTAATAAGAAGTTGCCACCCCAGGCGAAGCCGTGCTTGCGAAACACCCGCACAGTCCGACAGTCCATATCGGGTGGTGCGCACCCCTGGCACGAGCCCTGGGTGTTCGTGTCGACTGCCATCCCCCACGTGTGTCGAGACAGGAACCCAATGCTGCTGTTCGGCGACTGCCGGGTAAAGCGTGCGGTCCAGCAGCCACCGGCCGAATTAGCGTCGCTGTAGTTGATCGTGTTCTCAAGCCCTAAACGAATGACCTCGGCCATGGCATTGGCCAGCGCGACTCGAACAACACGGTGGCAACCCGACCGCAGGTTGAGCTTGCCGATCGGGCCCGACCGGTCGATGTTCGCATAATACCAGTCGTTGGAGATCGACACGGAGCCAGATCCGCTCGACACCTTGTACGAAAACTCACCGAGCGCCTCTTTGGTCCGAGCCATACCGAGCGTGAGGTCCGGGTCGAATGGGTCCCAGGTCCGACGGATGCGGATCGAGGTGCTCACCAAGCCGTTGGCAGCCAACTCCCGATTGATGTCGGCCCGCGAGTCAAAGTCCCAGAGCACGATCTGGCTGAGCCGGCTAACGCCGAGGCGATCGGCCCCCTCAATGGACATCAGCAACTCGGTTCCACCGGTGATGTCGTCAGCGACCACCGCCCCAATCGCGAACGTGACGACCGTGCCGTTCGATGCAACAAGGTCGACCACATCACCGGCTTGGGCGCCTCGGAGGCTCGCTGTGAGTTCACCCATCACGAGTGATGTCGACGACAGCGAGGCCGCAACACTCGCCCCCATCAACGCAAAGACGGCTCGTTTGGGCAGCATGGTCGTCGCCATGGGAAACGCAGCACCAAGCGGCGCCTGCTGGACAATTGCGTCGCCGCGACGAACGCGTTGCATGCCCGTCGATGCCGAGCGACCGATCTCACCGGTGCCTCCAGCAGCGGTCACTGCCTGCATGGCCCGTTGCGCAACGTCACTGGTCAGCTGCCCCGAGTTGAAGACGGTGACGACATCCTCTTCGTCGCCCGGCAGCCGCTCGGCCCGCTCGGTCACGGCAGCCGGCAAATTGGTCGACCCGCTGAACGCGAGCACCGGCAGTGCTGTTGCCAGCGCGACGAACGCGGCGACGAGTACTGCCGAACGGCGTGATCCCAACATCGAAGCAAGATATTACAAACAGCGCGCTCTATTTGTGGGTCGACTCAGCCAACACCCACGTGTTTTGCGACTTCTCGATCCCGGATATCAACGGAGCGCGCAGATTTGGCCTCGGTTCGCTACCGTCAGTGCACCGTGAACGAGCACCCAGACACCACCGCCGACCCGGATGCTGACAGCCAGCTGTCAGGCAGCGGCCTCGCTGCGGAGAAGGCCCGCCGCCTGGGCTTGATCGATGCAATGCGCGACGCCGGAAACAACCCGTATCCGTATCGGTTCGATCGGACCCACACACTGGTGGAAGTCCGTGCAGCATGGGGCGACCTCGAACCAGGTATCGAAACCGAAGACGCCGTCACCGTTGCGGGGCGGATCATGCTCAAGCGTGACTCCGGCAAGCTCGTCTTCGCGACGATTCGCGACCGGTCGGGTGAGATCCAGCTCTTCATCTCGAAAGCAGTGGTCGGCGATGACGCGTTCGGGGCCATTAAGGACCTAGACCTCGGCGACTGGGTCGGTGTTGCAGGCACCGTCATGACCACCCGCAAGGGCGAACTGTCGGTCAAGCCCGATTCGGTCGTGCTTTTATCGAAGGCAATTCGACCCATGCCCGACAAGTGGCACGGCCTCAACGACACCGACACACGATTCCGCCAGCGTTACGCCGACCTCATCGTCAACGAGGACGCCCGGCGCAACTTCGAAATCCGCCATGAGACCGTGGCGAGCTTCCGCCGGACGCTCTCTTCAAAGGGCTTCATCGAGGTCGAAACCCCGGTCTTACACCCCGAAGTCGGCGGCGCTCACGCCCGCCCTTTTACCACGCACCACAACACGCTCGACATGGAGCTGTACCTCCGCGTCGCCGTCGAGCTGTACCTCAAGCGTCTGATCGTCGGCGGAATGGAGCGAGTCTTCGAGATCGCCCGTACCTTCCGCAACGAGGGCACCTCCACACGCCACAATCCAGAATTCACCATGATGGAGCTATACCAGGCGTTCGGCGACTGGAACGAGGTCATGGACATCAGTGAAGAGCTCGTCACGACTGCTGCTCGTGATGCTCTGGGAACGACCGTGATCGAGATTCGTGGTGAGCAGGTCGACCTCGCCGAGCCCTGGCCACGCAAGCGCATGATCGACTACGCGTCCGAGGGCACCGGCGTCGAACTGCATCCGTCAATGCCGATCGCTGACGTTCGTAAAGTCGCTGCTGACCACGGCGTCTTCGTCGAGGACCGCTGGGGTGCCGGAAAAATCATCGAGGAACTGTTCGAGAAAACCTCCGAATCGTCGATCGTACGGCCGACATTCGTCACGGGCCATCCGACCGAAATCTCACCACTGGCCCGGGTCGATCGCAACGACCCGTTCCTGACCGAACGATTCGAGATCTTCGTCGATGGTCGCGAACTCGGCAATGGCTACTCCGAACTCAACGATCCCGTCGAGCAGCGTGCCCGCTTCGAAGACGAACAA
>CAWUXP010000037.1:0-9026 GCA_963926495.1 Candidatus Ilumatobacter herschelensis | reverse complement strand
CGGCTGGGTGCTGGCCAGATCCGTTACCAAGCCGGTCCGCCGCCTGCAAGCAGCGGCGCAGCGCTTCTCACGCGGTGACCTCACACCCATCGGCACCGGCTCGAACTCTGCCCCCGAACTGGCTGCACTCGAGACCGGCCTTAACGACATGGCCCACCAACTCGACGACCTCATCGAACGCCAACGCACCTTCGTGGCCGACGCATCCCATCAACTACGCACGCCGCTCACGGCACTCCGTCTTCGCCTGGAAAACCTTCACTCCGAAGCGCCGACCGCATCGATGTCCAACGAACTCGACAAGGCGATCGACGAAACAACGCGACTCTCCACACTCGTCAACGACCTGCTCCAACTCGCTCGCACAGAGCAATACCGCGAACGCTGTGCCGTCGACCTCAGCCAAATCGTGCGCGATCGCGTCGACATCTGGACCGCCACCGCAGACCACAGCGACGTTCGCCTCGAACTGCACGTCGGAACGGGTCCGCACTGGGCACTGGCCGTCGATGGTGGCATCGAGCAAGTGCTCGACAACCTCATCGACAACGCCCTGCGCGCCACACCCAACGGCACCACGGTGACCGTTACATTGTCGAGAAGCACATTGTCGAGTCAGCCCACGCACACCATCGCCATTGCCGACGAGGGGCCAGGACTGACCGACGACGACAAAGCAAGCGCCCTCACACGTTTCTGGAGATCCGATGCCTCGACCGACGGCACCGGACTCGGACTGGCAATCGCACAGGCGATCGTCAACTCCTCGGGCGGCGAATTCCAACTCACCGACAACACCCCCACCGGCCTCATCGCCTCGATCGAGCTCGGCGTCGCACCGCAAACACCGCGCTAGCAGTTCAGCGCAGCTCGGCGTGAGCTGCAGCCGACTCAGAACCCCGACTCAGCATCATCACTTCTCACCGAACACCGCTCAGCCCGAGCATCGGGTTGCGCTGATAGCGGGCCTCGACCTGGCGTAACCTTGCCTGCGTCGCCATCCGGAGCTGTTTGCACGGATCAGTCGGCGTCGGTGGCCACCTGTGAACCTCCTCGCTCGTTGGTCAGCACCCGCTCGAAGTCTTCGTCGGCAACACCGAGCACGACTGAGCCGAAAATCTGAATCAGGCGCCGGTACGAGTCGACGACGATGTCCATCATCGCCGGGCTCGAGAACTTGGCGTCTGACCTGAACTCACCATCCCCGGCGCTGACCACGCTCTGCTCGAAAGGAATTGACATCACCGCAACAGTTACCACCGCCAACACATCGAGCGCGAGCGTGGTCCCGACTTCGACAATCCCGCAACACATACGCCGCTGGGCTTGGGCGGACGTCCTGGCATGACGAGCGTCACGACCAAGACGATGAAGAAGCAGATTGCTGATCTCGACGTTCTTGAGTTCCAGAATTTCTTGAGATGCTGGTCGACACGGGCGACCACCTGAGGGCGTGCAACGTGTCAGTCGACATGATGGACCTCAATGCAGACGACCTGTGTAACGGCGTCGAAGACATCATCAATGTCAGCGAGTTCATCGAACTCTCCGAAGGGGCACAGATCCTCTTCGTATGAGCCCGACCTCCGACCAGCCAGGGGCCGAATTCGAGCAACCACCACTACTACGCAGCGCTCGACCGCAGGTCCTACAGTCGGATACATGATGCTGCACGACTCAGGCGTCGCCGCGCCCGACAGCGCCGCCGACATCGTTGATCACATTTCCAGACAGACCGACCTGATCGTTCCACTCGCGAACGGTGAACCGACCGCCGTCCTTGAGGCAATCGAGGCCGCCGTCGGCGAACAACCCAATCGGTTCACGAGGATCCGCCTGCACCAAATGCACGCGATCCACGAACGCCAACACCACGCTGACGCCTTCGACGGACGGATGCGCCACGTGTCGTACTTTTTGTCGCCAACGACTCGGCCGCGCTTCCGCGCCGGCACGATCGACCTCGTCCCCGGCCATTTCTCCGAGGTCTTTGCGCTGATGCGTGGCAATACCGAGGACCCATTGGTCATCGCAGCGGCATCACCGCCTGATCGGCACGGATATTTTTCACTCGGCGTCTCTGGCGACTACACCGCCAGCTTCATTGGTCGAGCGCGCTTCTTCCTCGAAGTGACCAATGCAATGCCGCGCACCTTCGGCCGCAATCAGGTCCATGTGTCCCAGGTAGTCGGATGGTGTCGGAGCGACCGACCGCTGGTTGAAGTCGCACCCGCTATGCCGAGTGCAACCGACCGAGCAATTGCCGAACTCGTCGCCGAACGGATCCCGAACGGTGCGACCATCCAGGCCGGAATCGGGGCCATCCCAAACGCGATCATGTCGTCACTCAGCGACCATCGCGATCTCGGGATCCACACCGAATTGCTGTCGGACGGCGTCGTCGACCTGATGGAATCCGGCGTCGTCAATGGCGTCAAAAAGCGACTGAATCGGACGAAAACCGTCGGCACCTTTGCGCTCGGGACGAACCGATTGCACCAGTTCCTCCACGAGAACACAGCGATCGAGCTGCACGCCGTTCGCTACGTGAACGACCCACGGATCATTGCGAACGAGACCGACTTCGTGTCGATCAACGCCACGCTCTCGGTCGACTTCCTCGGACAGTGCGCGTCGGAAACAATCGGCGGCGACTACTACTCATCATCTGGTGGTCAGAACGACTTCGCCCGCGGTGCGATGTACTCAGAGGGCGGCCAAGGATTCGTCGTGTTGCACTCAACGACATCCAAGGGCGTCAGCCGCATCGTGGCGCAACACGCAGCCGGCGAGGTTGTCACGACACCCAAAAACACAGTCGACAAAATCGTCACCGAGTTCGGGGTGGCCGAACTTCGGGGCCGGTCCATTCGAGAACGAACGCACAGGCTCATCGCCGTTGCCCATCCAGATCATCGCGAGGCGCTCACCGTTGAGGCCAAGCGGTTGGCCTACATCTGACTGTTCAGCCGGTTGCTACTCGGCAACAAACGGTGCACGCCGCGGCATCGGCGCACGCCACCCGAACTGCATGGCGGCAAGCCTGACCGCAAACACGGCGACGGCCACCCCGATCGCTACCCCACCCGAGTACCAGCCGTTGCGCCACGCAACGATGACGGCAGTCGCTCCGAGGCCAGCAGGAATTGCATACAGCGTGCTCGATCGGTGGAACAGGCTCGGTGGCTCGTTCGCCAGCACGTCGCGGATAATGCCGCCGCCGGCCGCCGAGATCACACCGATCAGGATCGCGCCCACCATGCTTGCCCCCAGCGTCGATGCCTTGATCGCTCCGGTCACGCAAAACAGGCCGAGGCCAGCAGCGTCGAAGATCAGCACGGCTCGGTTGAGGGTGCGGGTGATCATCCAGTGGCCAAAGAACACCACAGCCGCTGCAGCGAGTGCAACGACCAGGTACAACACCTCACTGAACGCGGTTGGCGGTGTCGCACCGAGCAGGAGGTCACGGACCACACCTCCACCGAGCGCCGTGACAAGCGCAAGCGACGTGACTCCGACGAGCTCAAAACCTTTACGCACAGCGAGCAGACCGCCCGAGATCGCGAACGCAAAGACGCCAATGAGGTCAAGCGTCCTCTCGAGTGTCGGTTCGAGTCCGGTGGCTGATGCTTGAGCGAGGAGCATTACTCGGGAGGTGCTTCCGGGATCGGCTTCGCCAAGTCCTCGACGACTTCGACGTTCGGGAGTGAGGTCAAGATCTCCGGCGAACCAACGAACTTGCACGCTCGGCTCCCTCCGCCCAACACAATTTCGGGGAGTGCCATCACTCTGCTGTCGACCCAGAGCGGCATGTATTCGCTGAGGCCGAGCGGTGTCACGCCGCCGACCTTCATCCCACTCAGTTCTTCGGTCATCTCAGCCGGGGCGAACGAGCACTTCTTCACACCGAGCTTCTTGCGGACAACTTTGTTGACGTCGAGCCTCGTGTTTGCCAGCACAACGCAGGCCACATAGACGGGCGGATCGGACTTGCCGATCACGATGAGGGTGTTGGCCGACTGGCCGAGGGTGTAGCCGTAGGCCTCAACGAATTGGGCGGTATCGGCCAGATGGGGATCACAGTCGATGACCCGGGCATCGATATCCGGCTGGCTCGCGTTGAACTGCCCGACGATCTGGCGCACCCGTTGCTCGGTCGCGTCGGGCGTTTCACTTGCTGTTGCATCCACGACCCCAAAGCGTAGGTGCCAACAGCGTGGGTAGCGTCACCATCATGGATCAGTTGCGCGAGGCCCAGGCCAAGGTGTCACAGACGGCGTTCCGCACGTTGAACAGCATCGTCCGACCCGCCGTACTGGCAGGGGCAGGCAACCCGTTGCCCATCGGCGGCGGCGCTATCGTGCTCGAAGTGACCGGGCGGGTGTCAGGCGAGCCGCGCCAGGTGCCGCTGCTCACAACACGCGTGTGCAGTCGGCTCATCGTGAGCACGGTGCGCAGCGATTCGCAGTGGCTCAAGAACATCGAGGCCAACCCGCAGGTAGTCGTGCACCTGTACGGCAAACGCCGGACCGGAACAGCGACCGTCAAGCGGGGCCAATTGAACACTGCGACCATCACGCTCGACTGAAGCTGGTCTGCGCAAGATGCTCGATAGCGGGCCCCAGAGCGCAGCGATCTCGGCCGTAAAACAAGGGCTCACAGAGGCAGGCGTCGCCCGGATCAACCAGCCCAACGAAAATCTGTCTCACACCCGTTGACAGGCTCCGGTTCCGGAAACTCTGTGACACCCCATATCTATGGTGGACCTCATGGGGATGGCAGGCGCGACCGAACGAATGGAGCGGGTCACCCAACTGCAGGCCGACGCCAGCGCCACCACGCTCGAGCTGCAGGCCGGGCTGGCTGACGTTCGCTTCTTGCGCTCATTCTTTGACTCAGCTGAGGCCAATTTCGCACGACGCATCGCCGCCGGCTCGTCGTTTCCGGAGAAGGACGTCGCCGAGGCCGCCGGAGGCACCTTGAACGACGCTGGCCGAATCCTCGAGCGCACTCGCACACTCGACGCCGCACCCGAAATGGCCGCAGCGCTCGATGCCGGCCGAATCAGTGGCAGCCACGTCGATGTGTTGAGCCGGGCGGCGAAGCATCTCGACGACAAGTTGTCCGTTGTTCTCTTCGACAAGGTCGCCGATCTCGTCGACGTCGCAGCCGTTGCGACCGTGCCCGACTTTGCCAAGCGTCTCCGTGACGAGGTGTCACGGATCCTCGCGGATGACGGCGTGGCCCGGCTCGAACGGCAGCGCCGATCAACTGCACTGTCCACCTGGGTCGATGACGAAGGCATGTGGCGCGTGAGCGGCAAGTTCGATCCCGTCACCGGTATACGACTCGCCGCCACACTCGAGTCGACTGTTGAGACGCTCTTCGCCGAGGCGGAGTCACCGACGTGTCCGACGGATCCCATCGAAAAGCAGAAGTACCTCCGAGCCCTGGCGCTCAGTCGACTGATCGAGCGTGCCGGCGCAATCGGTCTCGGGAACGCCGCCGATGGCGCCCCACCGAGGGCGCCTGGCCTTGGACACGGTGCTGCCTCGCGGCCAAAGTCCGGCCGACCAGAGTTCGTCGCGGTCATCGACGTATCGCTGAATCAGGCAGCAGGTGGACACCGCCCAATCAATCACCGCAGGAACGACGACCCGGCTCACGCGGCCGAACCCGGCACCACCGGGTCCAACACGAACGGGTCCAACACGAACGGGTCCAACACGAACGGGGCCCGCACCGACGCCGATTCAACCCCAACATCTCCTACGTGCGTGACGTGGCCTATTCCTGTCGAAGTACCCAACGACGTGCTTGCCGAACTACTCGGCAATGACCTCAAGTCCGAAGTCTCAGCGGTCGTAGTCGCCGATGGCTTGGTACTGCATGCTCCCGGGCGGCTTGATCTCGGCCGGGCTACTCGGTTGGCTAGCCGAGCTCAGCGTCGAGCACTTCGCGGGCTGTATTCGTCATGCGCCATCCCGGGATGTCGCTCAAGCTACGACCGTTGTCAGTTGCACCACATCACGTGGTGGCGCCACGGCGGACGAACGGATCTGGGCAATTTGCTGCCAGTCTGCTCGCACCATCACCACAAGATTCACGACGAAGGCTGGGCTATTGAGCTCGGGCTCCGACGTGCGCTCACGCTGCGACTGCCGGATGGCCAGGTGATGACCACCGGGCCCCCGACGCGCACTGCGGCCTAATCGATGTGGCCGCCGGAGGTCAGACCGCTTTCGGATGGATGGACCACAGCATCGCCATCAGCATCAGCATCGCCATCGCTCCTTCTAAGCCGCCGGTCTGAACAGGGGATGCCGACCCACCCTCCCCAACCACCCAGGCAATCCCGTTGTTTGGTCTCAGCGTTCACTCCCGGCGTTCACTCCCGGCGTTCACTCCTCAGCATTGAGAGGAAGGCAATCGTTTGCGCAGCCGGTAGCCGAGTTCGCGAAACCCGGTGTTGCCGACCGGTGGAGCACAGCACCGGTCGGCGAGAACCGGATGAGCTGCTTGCCCCCCGGAACGTCGATGCTTGAGCTTTCTACACCTCGATCAACCGCAGCCGCCGTGCCATCGACGATCAGGCTGTACCCATCGTGATCAAGCGGCGGGTAGCACAGCGTGATCGTCGCACCGGCCGTTGCGTTGCGCGCCGTCCCAGCACTGACGGACAGCAGAATCGCCTCACCCGCACCCGCACCCGCACCCGATTGGTCAGACCACTGCGGGGAGATGGAGACGAGATGCGGCGTGCCATCGGGCCGCACCGTCAGCACGTACGCCCATGTGTACTCGGCGGCTTTCGCACGGAGGTGAGCCAACTCAACGGGGATACTCATGACTGCACACTACGACGCCTGGTCCCAGTGCTGTCCCGCCGTGCCGCATCCGTGCCGCATCCGTGCCGCAAGACCCACCGATCCCCCGGTCGGACATGAGCCGTGACCCCCCCCCATTCCGATTCATGTGCAAAGCAGTGTGACGACCGCCAAGTCGCGAACACGAATCGAATCAGGCGAACTGCAAGATTCGCCCACACGCCCCCAGAGGCCGACTCCGCTTCGAGCCACCACGTCGACCCGACAGCGCGACCCGACAGCGCGACCCGTGACACCCATCTGGCCAATTCTCGATAACTCCGACCTGATTTGTCGGATTTAGTCGCTAACGTTCGTTTCACGAGCTCAGGCAACCTCCCGGGCTCGTCCACACCGTCGGCTCCCCGGTCACCCGGCCCCGACGTCTGACCGCGTTTCCACGAAAGCGAGCTCATTATGGCCATCCGTCTCGGCGACATCGCCCCCGACTTCACCGCCCTCACCACCCAGGGCGAGATCAACTTCCACGAGTGGCTCGGCGACTCGTGGGGCGTGCTGTTTAGCCACCCCAAAGATTTCACGCCGGTCTGCACCACCGAGCTCGGCACCGTCGCGTCACTTAAGCCCGAGTTCGACAAGCGCAACACCAAGGTGATTGGCCTGTCGGTCGACCCGGTCGAGAGCCACATCGAGTGGGAGAAAGACATCGAAGAGGTCGTTGGTACTGCCGTCAACTTCCCGATGATCGGCGACTCCGACCGTAGCGTTGCTGACGCCTACGACATGATCCACGAGAACGCTAACGACACACTTACCGTGCGCTCGGTGTTCATCATCGGCCCCGACAAAAAAGTCAAGCTGACCCTGACCTATCCGGCCTCGACCGGCCGCAACTTCAACGAAATCCTGCGGGTCATCGACAGCTTGCAACTCACTGCCGACCACAAGGTCGCCACACCGGCCAACTGGAACGACGGCGACGACGTGATCATCGTCCCCGGCGTCTCCGATGAAGAGGCGAAGACCCTCTTCCCCAAAGGCTGGGATCCGGTCAAGCCATATCTCCGAGTCACCAAGCAGCCCAACCGCTGAGCACAGCAACTTCGAAGAAGCACACCTCGGACCTCAATCTCCTGGGTGTGCTTTTTCGTGCTCAAGCCAGTTCGTCTCGACCCACAACCTCACGGCGGGTGCAAGACGGTCGAGGTGATCTCCCGGTGCCTCACGGATCTGCGTGGCACTGATCGGGACGTTGACTCTGTCAGCGTCGACCACGACCGCCACGGCGTCGAAGCGTCGAGCAATTTCGCCTACGTAATCATCCGACGAAAAAACCGCATGCGGCCCAACTTCGTGCGGCCAGTGATCGTGGAACGTCGCCATCCACTTGGACCAAAGATCCTCGTCGTCGAAGTTCGTGCCGAGCCGGTGGCGGAGTTCGAGCACAACGACGTCGGGGTGCAGATCGCCCAGCCACTCGGCGCGAAGCGGGCCTGGCGCAGTGTCCCGATCGGTCGAACTGTTGACGAACACCACGAGCCGCTCACAGCGTTGCGCCGCAGCGTCAATCATGTATGAATGGCCCAAATGCGGTGGGTCAAAGCGGCCCACGATCAGGCCGGTACGAAAGTACTGCTCTCCCATTGGTCAACTCGACGGGTGGCCGACCAGGCCCGCAAGCCCGATGATCACTCGATGCCATCCGACGCGGAGATCGCCATCCGGGAAGCGGTACTGGCCGGACGCCACATCGCGAAGCAGGGTCGCGCAGGCGTGCGCGACCAACCGGATAGCCACCTGGTCACCGGTCTCGTCTGCCAGTTCCTGTGTTCGAGCGAGCCGATGTTCCGCTGCCGCTATGGCACCGCTGCGGACTTCGGCACCAGCAGCTCCGAGGTTGGCGAGCACCCGATCGAGGTAGGTCGAGCCGCCATTGGCCAACACGGCCTCGGCATCGGTGATTGGTTGCACATTGTCACCGAGCATTGAGGCCGCTATTGCTCGGACGGCATGACCGTACGGTGAGTCGACTGTGACGCCATCGAGCATCGCCAACGCCTCGTCAGCCCGACTCGACTGACAGAGCGCCAATGCATAGGTGATCGTCGCCTCGGCGCCGTTGGCTCCCATCGATTCCATTCGATTGACTGCGGTCTCGCCAATCACCGCGGCGCGCTCACCGAGCCCGAGGTGCACCGC
>CAWUXP010000036.1:0-3767 GCA_963926495.1 Candidatus Ilumatobacter herschelensis | reverse complement strand
GATACGCCATTGAGCCGACCGCTTCAGGTTGCCGGGTCACCGAGTACGCACAAGACCTGCGACCCGAAGCATCCATGGCTCGGAGCGAATCGATCTCCGGCGTGGCAGATCGCCTGACTCACAACCGAGCCGGAATGGAAGCCACGCTGGAACGTCTGGCCGCGGCACTCGAAAGCTAGGCCGCCAGCAAGTTCCAGTTGGGGTCAGACCCCAACTGAAACTTCGCCGTCTGGTGAGCGGTGGACGCGGGACATCACTGCCACGACGATGGCGCCGACGGCCAGGCCGATGATCGCCGAGATGCCGGTGTTGATCAGCCAGGCGAGTAACCCGCCGACGCCGCCGACGTCTTCGACCTGCTTCTCGAGGTCGTGCACGGAGTCGTACAGTCCGTGCCAGCCGAGCTCGTTGGTGCCGATCAGTAGAATGTGGCCACCGACCCAGAGCATGGCGGCGGTACCCACGACCGTCAGTGCCGTCAGCAGCTTCGGCATGCCGGTGACCATTGCGCGGCCCAGCTTCTGTGAGGCGTCGGAACTTTGCCCAGCGAGCTTCAGGCCAATGTCGTCCATCTTCACAATGAGGGCGACCACGCCGTAGACGATGATCGTGATGATTACCGCGACGACCACGAGAATGATGGCGCGTTGGACGATCGGCTCGTCGATGACTTCTTTGAGCGAGATGACCATGATCTCGGCCGACAGGATCAGGTCGGTACGGACGGCGCCCTTGACGGTTTCTTCTTCGGCCTCCGGGCCCTTCATCACCGCAGGGAGGTCGTGGCTGTCGTCGCTTTTGAGCCGGTGGTAGAACTTCTCCGCACCTTCGAAACAGAGGTACGTACCGCCGAGCATCAAGATGACCTCGACCAGTGTCGGAGCGATCGCGCTGAGGACCAATGCGATCGGCAGGATCAGCAACAGCTTGTTGCGCAACGAGCCAACGGCGATGCGCTTGATGATCGGCAGCTCACGATCAGCAGCGAGCCCGCGGACGTAGGCCGGCGTCACGGCGGTGTCGTCGACCACCACGCCAGCAGCCTTGGCGCTGGCGCGTGCAGCTGCTGCACTGACGTCGTCGATTGACGCAGCGGCGAGTTTTGCGAGCGCCGCTATGTCATCAAGCAATCCGGCAAGTCCGCCAGCCATGTCGTCTCCAGCTTTCTGTGTCGGGTGCGAAGTGTGAATGAGTCGCGTGAGCGGGTGCGTGGCGGTAACGCGGACCTGGACGGCGTAGATGTCGACCGATCGGAAACCGTCACCCATCGTACTTCGTGCTCTTCGCCACAGCGTCGTTGCTCACACCCCGATGCAGTCGACGGGTCAGTGCAGCGATGACCACACATCTCTTTACTGAACCTTGTGGATTCGCGAGGAGTGCTCGAACAGATGACTGGCATGGTGGTGGATATGAAAGTGACAATCCCTCGCCAACGATCCGTCCTCGCTCTTTCGCTCGCGGCCACGCTCGCTTTTGCGGCTTGCGGCTCGGACGAACCTGCCGCCGAAGCCACGACCGCTCCCGCCGATACCGAAGTTGCTGACACCGAGGAACCCGCAGCGACAACGGGCGACCCCGATGCCGATTACACCGGTTCGTATGTGCTGACCGACGAAGAGTTCGCCACGATGACGACGGTGACCGTTGCCGACGGCATTCGCACGATCGTGTCGAACGCACTGCCCGACCACGAAGTCGGCGAGTTCCCGAACCCCGGTAACCCGAACACGATCTCCGCGCAGGATGTCTCATACGAGTACCCCGCCGATCCGGTGTACGTCGGGAACGCAACGACTGCCATGACGCCAGGCGTGGCCGTCAACGGTGTGAAGTTCGAACCGGCGACTGCCGAAACCGTCACCTGCGAATCAGGCGAGACGTTCCGCGTGGAAGCACTGCAGGACATCTACGACCTCGGCCTCGATTTCAACAACGCCCACGTTCAGCCGACCGGCGAATATCACTACCACGGCATCTCTGAGCTGCTCGCGAACGCCTACTCGACCGACGACGACCTCGTGCATGTCGGCTTCGCTGCCGACGGCTTCCTCATGTACTACTCGAAGTCGGGTGCGTACTCGCCGAGTTATTCGTTGTCGACCGACGCTCGCTCAGGCACGGACTGTGTCGGCTCGATGGCACTCGGCGGCGACGCTGTGGAAGTCGAGGGAACTATGGCTGACGGCACTTATGCCTCGGACTGGAAGTACAGCGACGCCAACGGCGACGACAACCTGTTCTTGGACGAATGCAACGGCATCGAGATCGACGGCACCTACGCCTACGTCATCACCGATGAGTACCCGTTCATCAGCCGCTGCCTCAACGGTGAGTTCACTGCCACTGGCCCCGGTGCTGGCGGTGGTGCGCCCGACGGCGGACAAGGCGCAGCAGGTGGACAAGGCGCAGCAGGAGCCCGGGCACCATTGCTGACCTCGACGAGCTGACGGAAATCGATACCGGCAGCATCGTCAACGCGGTCCTGATCGCTGTTGCCGAACATTGATCGTGTTTTCGTCGCAACATGTCTAGACTTCTAGAAGAGTCAACAGAAAGGACGCCCGATGCTGGAAGTCAGTTCGGTACAACGCACGAAGATGACGGAGCCCGATGCCCTGGGCTTTTTCGGCGATTACGGTGGTCGCTACGTTCCTGAACCGCTCGTTGGCGCATGCCAGGAAGTCGAAGCGGCCTTCCGTGACGCTTGGTCTGACACTGCCTTCCGACAGGAGTTCCTCGACATTCTGACGAATTATGTCGGGCGCCCATCACCGCTTACCGACTGCGCCAACCTCAGCGAGGACCTCGGCCTCCGGCTGATGCTCAAGCGTGAAGACCTCAACCACACGGGCAGCCACAAGATCAATAACGTGATCGGCCAGGCGCTGCTCGCCAAGCGCATGGGTAAGACACACTTGATTGCCGAAACCGGTGCCGGCCAGCACGGAGTCGCCACCGCAACCGCAGCAGCGCTGTTTGGCATGAGTTGTACCGTTTACATGGGCGAAGTCGACATCAAGCGCCAAGAGCTCAACGTCTACCGCATGGGCCTGCTCGGAGCCACTGTCATCCCGGCCACCTCAGGAAGCCGCACGCTGAAAGACGCAGTCAATGAGGCCATGCGTGCCTGGGTGACCGAAGTCGAACACACCTACTACTGCATCGGCACCGTGATGGGCCCGCATCCTTATCCCTGGATGGTGCGGAGCTTCCACGAGATCATCGGCTGCGAAGCGCAGCGCCAAGTCGTTGAACGGCTCGGCAAGATGCCCGACGTCGCTGTGGCGTGCGTCGGTGGCGGGTCGAACGCGGCGGGCCTGTTTGCCGGCTTCGTCGATCATCCCGAGGTTCGCCTCGTCGGTGTCGAGCCTGCTGGCGGCGCTGCAGTTGGCCGAGGTGTCCCTGCCGTCGTGCACGGTATGAAGGCGCACTTTTTGCAAGATGAAGTCGGCCAAGTGGTCGAAGCCGAGTCGATCTCGGCTGGCCTCGATTACCCCGGCGTTGGGCCCGAACACTCGAACCTCGCCGACATGGGGCGCGCCGAGTACTACCCAGTGACCGACGACATGGTGGTCGATGCCTTCCAGGTTCTGTCCAAGCGCGAGGGCATCATCGCGGCACTTGAGTCGGCTCATGCAATTGCGTGGGTGATCGAGAACGCCAAGGAGTTGGCCGGCAAGAACGTGCTCGTCAACCTGTCTGGGCGTGGCGATAAAGACGTTGCACAGGTGCGGGAGCGGTTGGGCGAATGAGCGACCTCGTCG
>CAWUXP010000035.1:0-10082 GCA_963926495.1 Candidatus Ilumatobacter herschelensis | reverse complement strand
TCAAGGAGGGAATGCAGCAGCTCGGCTTCGAACTGTTCGCGGCCGAAGGGCACCGCTTGGCGCCGCTCAGTTCGATCTCGATCCCCGAGGGTCGCCTCGGTGCGCTGAGCGAAGCCGAAGTGCGAACGCAACTACTCCGTGACTACGGCATCGAGATTGGCGGTGGGCTCGGCCCCGTGGCCGGCAAGGTCTGGCGTATCGGCACGATGGGCCACACTGCTCGGCAGCGCAACGTCACGACGCTGTTGGCAGCGCTCGCCGACATCATCGACTGACCCACTCAGTCGGTGCCGACGTCGCCGATCAAGTCGGCCTCGGCAAGGCGGCGAGCCAACTGGCGGGTGCGCAGCAAGTCGTTGTCGAAAAACTTCTCCAAAGCGGCGGCCCGCAGGCGCGCGGTCGTGATGGCCCCGGCGGGCGCGACGGGGACGAACCGGACCGCATCGCCTGGCCTGAGCTGGCAGAAGGCGTCGAGATCGGCGCCTACCACCGTGGCGATCTTGGGGTAGCCCCCTGTTGTCTGATGGTCGGCGAGGAGCACCGTTGCCACGCCATCACCCGCCACTTGCACCGAGCCTCTGACGATGGGCTCGGACGGGATCGACAGGGCTGCATCGAGGTCGAGCTGCGGCCCGTCGAGACGCACGCCCATCCGGTCGAACCCTTCGGTGAGCGAGAAAGGGATCGCCACGAAATGCTGCAGTGCTTGGGCGGTGAACCGATGGTCCTGCGGCCCGAGCACGACTCGTACGGCGCCGTCGACGAGATCGTTGCCGGCGAATACCGCGACCGCACCGTCGAGGATCGGATCCGCTCGCGCGGCTGACACCTCCACGTCGAGGCCGGCAGTCACGCGGCCGCCACCGAGGCCGGACAGCGAGTGTGTTGCCGTGTGCCCAAGCCATCGCGGTGCGACGATTTCACCTGCGATGGCCAGGTAGGCCCAGCTACCGCTCGACCCTGAAGCAAGGGCAATCTGGTCCCCCGGAACGAGTGTCACCACGATGTTCGACCCGATCGTGGCACCGTTCACCGAGGTCCGGAACCTGCCCCCAACGACTGCGACCGTGAGGCTCGCGCCGACGCATTCGAACGATGCGCCAGCGCGCGACACCTCGACGGCGGTGGCTCCGGCCGGGTTGCCGAGCACGACATTCGCAATGGCGTGCGCGGTTCGATCCATCGGTCCGGAAGCGGGAATGCCGTGCCGGAGGTGCCCGATTCGACCGCCGTCTTGGAACGTGACCAGCGGGCCCGCCGACACGACTCGCAGCGATGCCGGGTTCATGGCGCGGCCTCGTACTCATCGAGTGTGATCCGATCGAACACGATCTCGTCGCCCGGTCGAAACGCAAACGGTGCGTCGGGCTGATCGGGGAGCACTCGGAAGTGCGTACGACCAATCACGGACCAGCCGGTCGGCATCTCGATCGTGGTGATCAAGCACTGCCCCCCGGCGATGATCACGCTGCCAGCAGCAACACCGCGCACCGGCTGCAGCTTGCGGGGCACGTTGATCGAAGCCGGCACACCGGCCATGTAGGCATAGCCGGGCGCGAAGCCGTACATGACCACTCGGTACGAACCGGCGAGGTGTGCCTCGACTACACCGGCCGGGCTGAGCCCGCTGTGCGCAGCGACCGCTTCGAGGTCGGGAGCGACACCGAGGTCGTAGCACACCGCAACATGGTGGCGGCGCGGCTCGACAGCAACTGCACCCGTGGCGTCGAGTTGGTTGATTGCCGTGCACACGGCGTCGTGGTCGGTGACGAGTGGATCAAAGACGACGAGCACGCTGACGTACGCCGGCACGGTCTCGACAAGGCCGACGATGCGGCCGTCGTCGATGGCACTGTTGATTGCCTGGTCGAGCACAACGACCTGCCGGTTGGCCTGCTCAGAGAACTCGGATGCAAGTTCGACGAGTACCGCGCTGTCACCGACCGGAGCGAACCGGTTCACGACGACGCAGCAAAGCTCGCCAGCTCAACGCCAGCGGCGAGGAGACGCGAACGGAGCTGTGTGGTCATGTCAACGGCACCTGGCGAGTCGCCGTGGACACAGATCGAATCGACCGCCAACGGAATCGGTGCTCCGTCGACCACCGGCATCAGGCCTGTCTCGAGAAACCCGAGCAGCCGGTCGGCTGCCTCTGCGGGGTCGTGAATCAGCGCACCCGGTGCACTGCGTGGAACCAGTTGGCCGTTGGCCTGGTAGCCGCGATCGGCAAACACTTCGGAAAACACCTGTGCACTGGCCTTGCGGGCGGCATGCTCGATCTCGGTGCCCGAGATGGCAAGGATCGCGAGTCGTTCGTCGAGCTGGCGAATGGTGCCGACGAGTACCCGAGCGACGCCAGCATCGCGCGCGGCCAGGTTCGCGAGCGCGCCGTGGGCCTTCACGTAGCGCACCTCGGCGCCCGCCAGGCGCGCAATCGCTGTCAACGCGCCAATCTGAGCAGCGATCATGCGGGCCATCTCGTCAGGCGACATGGGGATGATGCGGCGGCCGAAGCCGGCACGGTCGGCGTAGCCAGGGTGTGCTCCGACGACGACATTGTTCTTCGCGGCGACGGCGAGGGTGTTGAACATTGTGTCTGGGTCCCCAGCGTGCCCGCCACAGGCGATGTTCGCGCTGGTGACGATCCCGAGCATGGCGGTGTCGTCGCCCATCGACCACGGGCCATAACCCTCGCCGAGGTCAGCGTTGAGATCGATTGATCGCTTCATCGGTCACGATCTTCGGCGGCTGCGCCCAAGATTGCAAGTGCACCTGCCATTGCGATTCAGGCCTCAGGGCGTCGCATGACGACGATGCCGTTGTCGAGGCGCCTGACCTCGCTCGTGATGAACTGCTTGACGATGCGCAGCGGTGAACGATTCAGGAGCCGCGAGCGGAGGGTGAGCGGCTTGCCGACCCAGCCATACAGGTGAGAGCCCAGCTCGTCGGCACGAGACAGCGTCGCTACGTGCACGAGGCCTGCTGCCTCGCCCGCCTTGCGGATCCGGCCGACCGGCATGTCGCGCTCGTTGACGCCGAACTCTTCGATCACTGCAGCTGACGCTGCGGCGTGACCGCGGCCGGGCTCGGAGGTCAACAACATGCCGCCCGGCTTGAGCGCTCGGGCGACCGAGGTGATCGCCGCGACTTCGTCCGGCACGTGATGTAGCGAGTCGAAGAAGATGGCTGCGTCGAACTCCGAGTCAAACGGCAATGCATCGACCGCCGATGCGAGGAACGCCGGGACGCCAACCTCGATGTGGTCAGGCATTGCCATCTGAGCGACGTACGCCTCGGCGAGTTCGACGGCGCGCGGAGCCAAGTCGACGCCGGTGACGTCGTAGCCGCTCGTCTGCAACATCCAGCTCAGCCAACCTGTGCCACAACCGAGGTCGAGCACCCGAGCCGGAGGCGGCGGGAGCAGCGACAGCAGAGCGCCGAGCTGTTGGAGCATGCGGCCACGGTCCGGGTCGGACCACGGCTTGTTCAGTGCATGGCGCAAACCGCCGTCGGTGAGCGCATCGAAGTAGCCGAGCTCGCCACTGGGTTCCATCGACGGCATCGTACTGGTGGCAGCCTTGCATGGCAGGCCGCGGAACTCCCGCTCGTTACCGAGCGATCTTCGTCAGCGGCCGCGTATCCGCTGCCATGCGCCATACCCGCCGAAGATGTCCGAGACGTCTGAGAAGCCCGCTTCACGCAACACGCTGGCTGCCACCGACGAGCGATACCCACCGGCGCAATAGACCACTGTCGGAGCCGACGGATCGAGTTCTCCGAGCCGCCGCGGGAGCTGGCCGACCGGAATGAATTGCGCCCCATCGATCGCACCGAGCGCCACTTCGCCAGGGTTGCGAATGTCGAGCAACTGGAGCCCGTCGATCATGTTGTGGCGAGCATCGAAGTCCTCCGCGGTCAAGCGCGACGCATAACGGACCCGTTCGGGACGGTCCAGCATCACCATCGTCGGGAACTGCACGAATCCGACGACACGGTCAAAGCCGATTCGGGCAAGCCGATTTTTGGCTTCGGTCTCGAAGCCATCGTCGACCACGAGGACGATGTCGACATCGGGGGCAACGACCGATCCGGCGAACTCGGCATAGCGGCCATTGAGGCCGACGTTGATCGAACCTGCGAAGTACCCCCGAGCAAACTCTTCGGGGTCACGACCGTCGATGATCATCGCCCCACTGGCCACCAAGGCATCTGCGTCGTCGAGGGTGAGCGCCTTCGGTGCAGCCGCCTCATCGAGCAGGTTCCGATCGCGGCGATTGAGATCGGCGTCGAAGGCGAAGTACCCGGGCGGCGGTGTTTGGCCTTCGGTGACCAGGTCGAAGAACGTTTCCTTGCTGTCAGCAAGCAGTGCATAGTTCGACGATCGCTGGGCCCCGATGGTCGACCAGGTGTCGGTCGAAAGGTTCTTGCCACACGCCGATCCAGCTCCGTGGGCGGGGTAAACGCGGGTGCTGTCGGGAAGGGTGAGTAACTGTTCGTGGAGACTGTCGTACAGGCTCGCGGCCAGTTCCTCTCTGCTGTAGCCGACCGACGAAAGCAGATCAGGCCGACCGACATCGCCGATGAAGAGCGTGTCGCCAGTGAGTACCGCGTAGGGCGCTTGGCTTGTCGAGCCGTCCCACACCACGATGCTGATCGACTCGGGTGTGTGGCCAGGGGTGTGGCGAATCTCCAGCACGACGTCTCCGAGGTCGATTCGCTCACCATCAGCAAGCTTTCGTGATTCGAAGTCTGTGTGTGCGACGTCGGAGTAGGCAATGGCGGCACCGGTTGCTGCAGCCAGCTCAAGATGGCCGGACAGGAAGTCGGCGTGGAAGTGCGTCTCGATGACCAGTTCAATCGTCAGACCCGCGGCCTCGGCGTCGCGAGCGTATTCGTCAATGTCGCGCCGCGGATCAACGACCACTGCTCGACCCGTGGTTTCATCACCGATCAGGTACGAGGCTTGGGAGAGACATTCAAGGTAGTACTGCGTGAACTTCATGTTGGCTTCCGTTCTGCTCGACTATATGAACGAATATACGTACATTTAGATCAAGAGTCAACACCAACCGCAGCACCCACGGCCCCGTGCGCCGCCCCGGGCGCAGCCACAGCGCCCGGAATGTAGCCATTCAGAACGCCACAGTTGTCAGAATTCGTCCTAGAGTCTGTTTGTACGGATGTTCTGATAAACATCATGATGACGTCAACCCGACGTCGGCGAAGGAACCCATGGCCCTTGACAGAAACAGCCCCATGCCACTGTGGGCGCAACTCGAATCTGAGCTCAAGCGGCGCCTTGACGCGGGGGAGTTCAACGACCGATTCCCGACGGATGGCGAGCTGGTTGCCGAGTATGAAGTCAGCAGGCACACCGTCCGTGAGTCGATTCGTCATCTCAATAAGCTCGGGATCCTCCGGCGCGAACGCGGCCGCGGCACCGTTGTCAACCGGAGCGAGTTCGTACAACCGCTCGGCGCGCTCTACAGCCTGTTCAAGTCGATCGAATCATCCGGCGTCGAGCAGCGCAGCAATGTCCTGGTCCTCGAAGAGCGCACCGACGAAACCGTCGCCGGACAACTCGGCCTGCCAGCCGACGCGCCGCTGCTCTACCTCGAACGCATCCGGTACGCCGGCGACGAAGCGCTCGCGCTCGATCGGGCATGGCTCCCGGCGGCGGTGGCCGGGCCACTTATCAACAGCAACTTTGAACGTACTGCGCTGTACGACGAACTCGAACGGTGCTGCGGCGTCCGGCCAGACGCTGGATGGGAGCGGATTGCCCCAATAAACCCGCAACCTGCCGAACGGGCACTGCTAGAGATGCGACGCGGCGAGGCAGCGTTCTTCCTCGAACGACTCAGCACGGCGCACGGGCGCCCCATCGAATGGCGCACCACGACAGTTCGCGGCGACCGCTACCACTTCATCTCAAAGTTCGAGGTCGGTGTAGCCCCACCGCTCGCAGCAACCGCCAAGGCGTGAGCAACCTCGTCAGCTGAACCGATGACCTCCTCCGCGACATCGACGTGGCACTGCCGATCAATCGACTCGACGAGTTGGTGGCAGACAGTCGCGTCGGCTCGGCGGCACCCGAGCACTTCTCGGTGATGGGCTTTCAGCAAGACGGCGCCGAAGTCTGGCGCACCGCTACTGGGCCAGAGATTGCCGCTCGCTGTCACGCAGCCGAGATCGACGCGCTGATCCTTGCTCCCGCTTGACCGGACTGCTGCAAAAACGTGCCCGTGTTGGCGCGCACCATTGAAGCTGCGGGAATCCCGACCGTGACGGTCACAATGATGCCGATTCTCTCTGACAAGTACCGATCGTCACGGACTCTCGGTGTCCAGTTCCCATTCGGGCACTCCTTCGGCGCTGTTGACGACCGTGCGATGCAGCGTCGCACACTCGACGCTGCACTCCAACTTCTGGTCGACGCACCTGCCCCAGAGACGCGCCTCGATGTCGACGAACAGTGGCCCGGCGACGCTCGTGATGCCTACAAGAACTGGCAGCCCGACGAGCCGAGCCCGATCCTGCTGCACAGTATGGAAATGATCCGCCAGGCCCGCGCCAGAGCCAAGCCCCAGTCCTGAACGTCGCTCCAGGTCACCATCGCCACCCGGCTCAGCCAGCTCAGCCAGCCAGCTGAGCCACCCGGCTCCGAGACGACACGGCTTTCCGCCACGATTCGCCCTGCTCCGCCATGCGATGATCGAGGCGATGGAAACGACCTGACCCATGCCTGTTCCTGCTGCTCTCCTCGACATGTCGCTGCCTCCCGTGATTCATGACGTCGACAAACGCTGGACAATGGCCTACGCGGCGGCGCTCGGCGATCACTCCGATCGCTATCTCGACACCACTCGCCTCGACGGAGTGGTTGCCCACCCGCTGTTTCCGGTCGGCCCCGAATGGCAAGCGATCGTTGCGTCGCGTTCGATGTCCGAACCACTCGGTATGACGCACGCCGAGGTCCTTACCGGCGTCCACGCAACTCACGACCTCACCGTGCATCGTCTCGTTCGCCCCGGCGACCGCTTGTCGACCCAACTCTCCATCGTCGGAATAACCGACATCTCCCCTGGCGCCAAGGTCACGACACGGTTGACGACCATCGACCAGCACGGCCAGCCCGTTGCCACCACGACTCAGGATGCCATCTACCTGGGTGTTCCGACTGACAACGTCGACCAGCCAGATCCGGCTCTGCCGCCCGCTATCCCGGGATCAGAACGTCGCGGCGATCCGATCGTGACAACTGTCGGTGTCGCCGCAGGTGCAGCGCACGTCTACACCGAGTGTGCGCGGATCTGGAACCCGATCCACACCGACCGCTCCGTTGCCCAGGCCGCCGGGCTGCCCGACATCATCCTGCACGGCACCGCCACGCTCGCCCACGGGATCACCGCTGTTGTCAATCACCGAGCCGACGGCGACCCCGAACTCGTGCGTCGCGTTGCGTGCCGGTTTGCTGCGATGGTGGTACTCCCGTCGACGATCACCGTCAAGGTCTGGCCAGGCAACGCGACACCCGACGGGAACATAACGGTTCCGTTCGAGGTGTACAACGCTGCTGGAGTGGCAGCCGTGAAAGACGGGCTTGTCGTTCTCGAGCGGTCATCAAGGTAACGCTCGACCGCAAGTGCAGGACCAGATAGCGACTCAGGCAGACCGACCGTAGAAGGTAGCAAGCGCCGATTCGGACAGCGCGATGCCGGGCCGGTCGTTGTAGGCAAACACGACGAGTAGGCGCGTGGTGCCTCCTTCGGTGGGCGTGACGCGGTGGATGGCGTTGCGGCCGCGGAACAGCACGAGGTCACCAGGCTCAAAGTCGAGCACCTGCACCGGCTCGTCGCCGTCGAGAATCTTGCCGACCCGTTCGAATGCCATGTCGCCGGCGTCGGCATCGCGGACTGCCGGGACATGTTCGAAGCGCGCCCCACCCTCGGCAGCCTGCAACAACATCGTGACGGCAAAGGACGAGTTGTCGAAGTGCCAGCCGAGTTCCATACCTTCGGCCGCGAAGTGCACGTTGATCGACGACATGTCATCGGCATAGGGGTGAACATCGTCAATGCCGAGCACGCCGCAGAGGAACGAACGGAACGACGCGTCGTTGTAGATGTCACGCAGCGGCGAGCCTCGGGGGATCTCGTCATCGGCGATCAAACCCTTACTGCTCTCCACCTGCCGGTTGAACGGATGGGCCCCATCGAGCGACAGGTCAGATGGCGTCAGGTACACGTTGTGCGTTTTGTCGGTGTAGTAGGCGTCGCCCTCAAGAGGCGCTGACTGGATGACGATCTGTTCGATCGTGGCGGCGCGGGCGAAGCCCGAGAGCACGAGCGCTCCGGCGTGGTCGAGGCGTTCACGGCACTCGGCAATGTACGACTCGTCGCCGATGCAGTGTCGATCTGTATCGAGGAGCGCGCTGCAGCGGGCGCTGCTGTCGACATTGCTGCGGGGAAGAGTCATCTGGTGCTTCCTATCTCTGCGGTTCCGATGATCCGAGCGGACCAATCGTCTGACGGATGAGCGGGACGCCTGGCCGGTAGGCCAAATGGTGATGCGTCGGGGCGTCGAGGACGGTCGCGTGGCCGGCCGACCCCGGTGCCAGCCGGCCGATATCGGGGCGACGAAGTGCTGCAGCGCCTCCGAGCGTGACTGCTTGGACCGCTTCGTCGATTGTCATACCCATGTCGCGAACGGCAATGGCGATACAGAACGAGATCGAGGTCGTGTAGCTCGATCCGGGGTTGCAGTTGGACGCCAGCGCCACCGTGGCTCCGGCATCGATCACCCGACGCGCGTCGGCATATGGCTGCCGAGTCGAGAAGTCGGCGGCAGGGAGAAACGTGGCGACGGTGTCGCTACCGGCCAACGCTTCGATGTCGCTAGTGGAGAGATAGGTGCAGTGATCAACTGACGCGCACCCGCACTCGACCGCGAGTTGAACACCAGGGCCATGGCCAAGTTGATTGCCGTGAAGACGCAGCCCGAGCCCGGCGGCTCGGCCCGCCTCGAGCACTGCTCGCGATTGGTCGGTATCGAAGGCGCCCGTCTCGCAGAAGGCATCGACCCACTTGGCGTGCGGCTTTGCCGCATCGAGCATCTCGTTGCAGACCAGGTGGATGTAGTCGTCGGCGCGGCCTTCGAACTCTGCGGGCAGGAGGTGGGCTCCGAGGAATGTCGATTCGGTGGTGTATCTCCTGGCGATCTCGACGCTGCGGGTTTCGTCGACGACGTTGAGGCCGTAGCCCGACTTGATCTCGATCGTCGTGGTGCCGGCACGGTGTGCCTCGGCCAGTCGTTGCCGAACCAGGCCGTCGAGAGCATCAGTCGACATGCTGCGAGTGGCGTCGGTGGTGACACGGATCCCGCCTCCGTCGTACGGCTGGCCAGCCATCCGGGCGGTGAACTCTTCGGCTCGGTCACCGGCAAAGACGAGATGGGTGTGGGAGTCGACAAACCCCGGCAGCACGCACGCACCGTCGGCGTCGATCCGGTCGTCGGCCAGTGCGCCAGCGGGCCCGACGTGTTCGACCACGCCGTCGACGATCACGACCGATGCGTTGTCGATGATGCCGAGCGGGCCTCGGCCGAGCGCCGAGTCGTTGGTGATCAGCGATCCAATGTTGTCGATCGAAAGTGATCGCCGTGTCGGTGTCGGTGTCGTTGTCGGTGTCGTTGTTTCAGGCATCGTCCATCAGCTCCCTGATTGTGACATCGAGTTCGGCAGCCACGTCGATCGTCGAGTGACGTCCTTCGGCAACGACGTGGCGCCCATCGACGTGTACGTCGGTGACGTCGGCCGCAGTTCCGGCGAAGACGGCCGTTTCGACAGCCCCGTTGGTGGTCGTCCCGGCAGTCCGTACCGAGTCGAGCCGGATGGTGACGAGGTCAGCCCTGTTGCCGACGGCGATTGCACCGGCGTCGTCCCAGCCGAGGCTGCGGTGGCCGTTGATCGTCGCCATGTCGAGCAGATCGGATCCAGCGTGGACGCCGCGTTCGTTGCTGCGGAGGCGCTCGTCGAGTTCGACGGCCCGAGCTTCCTCGAACAGATCGATCACTGCATGCGA